>DATNET010000033.1:0-3299 GCA_035606745.1 Tepidiformaceae bacterium | reverse complement strand
GAATTCGTGAGTCGCCAGCCGATGACGGTTTAGCCTGGCGGCGAGGACTACGGAAGCCGGCGGGCCACGACGCCGTACAACGGGTCCGAGGATGGGCCAGGGCTGAGGTCATATGCCTGGGGACGGCCGAACCGCCCCGACAGCCGGAAGTATGCCCCAATCAGTTCAGCATGGTCCGCGTCGTTTAGCGCCTGCCACACCGCCACCGCCTTGGTGGGGAACATCCGGTTTGAATACGTGACGGCAAGCGGCGCAGCCGGTTTCAACACCCTGCCTACTTCAGCGAATACTTCGGCGGGCCGAGTGAGGTATTGGATCGAGACGGTGACGACGGCGCCATCGAACGAGGCGTCGTCAAACGGCAGTGAGGGATCAAGGTTGAGGTCGTGAACGACCCGTTCGGTGAGGCGCGCATTGGCGGCGAGTTCTTCCTGATTCATGCCGAGCCCCGTGACACCCGCAAAGCGGACGCCTTCCGGCAAGTGCGAAACCCAACTCGACATGAGGTCCAGGATCTTGCCGTCTTCGGGCAGAAGACCGGAGTAAAAACGCGTGGCGGCTGCAATTGCCTGGTCGTCAATGTGGGTAACGAGGCGTGGCACCGCATAAAAAAGCGCGTCGTCGGACTCGTCGACACGCTGAAAATGCTCGGGACGAAAGGGTGAGTCCTCTTGTTGTTCCATGGCGGCGACTATCGCGCCGCAGCCGCACCGGCAGATTCTACGAGCACAGCATCGTAGAACCGGGCGCGGGGATGGCCGTTGAGCACGCCCTCGGGCATACGTCCGCTGTGGGCATCGCGAAACGCCGCCGACTGTGCCCACGCGATAAACGCCTCGCGGGACTGCCAGACTGTGTGGGAGACGTACTCGCCTGGCTCGTCACCCTTCAACAGCGCGAACTGGACAAAGCCAGCGACACCCTGCAGGCGACTTTCCCGCGAACGCCAATTGTCCTCGAACTCCGCCGTCCGTTCGGGGTTAACCTGGAACTGGTTCATCGCGATGAACATGGCACTCTCCCCGTACGGCCGCTCCACGTACGTATTGGCGACAGCATAAACCCGGAAGGGTGCCCGGGCACTTCGGAACTCACGACATGCGCGTCCTGCGACCGTCCCTCACAATGCAACGCTGGACGATGATACTCGCAGACGTCAGCAACGCAGCTCGGATACACGGCGGCAGGACGATCTTTCGGCGGCTCTCCTGGCCGATCCAACAGGGCGAAAAGATCGGACTCATCGGACCGAGCGGCTGCGGCAAGTCGACTCTGCTGCGCCTGCTCGCGGGTATCGACCAGCCAGATGCCGGCGCCGTCACGCTCCGAAAAGGCACCCGCATCGCGTACCTGGGGCAGGAATACGCAGGTACGCCCGGGCTCACAGCGCTTGAGGAACTCCTGGCGAGCCGCGAAGATCTCGCTGCAATTGACCGAGCCATCCACGCTGCCGAACGGCGCATGGCGGACCCTGCAACACTGGCCGATGCTGAGGCGTTCGATGCCCTGCTCGTCCAACACGGACTGCTCCTTGAACAGTTCGAAGCTGCGGGCGGTCCGATGCTGCGCAACCGGGCCGAAGGCCTGCTGCGTGAACTGGGCTTCGACCCGGGAGACCGTGAACTGCCGATGGAGGCGCTCAGCGGAGGCCAGCGAAAGCTTGTCGGCATCATCCGCGCGCTGCTCGCGGAGCCCGAACTGCTTCTGCTGGATGAGCCCGACAACCACCTCGACATGGCTCGCAAAGCTGCGCTGGAACGTGTGATTCGCAATTTCGAAGGCGCCGTTATCGTCATCTCCCACGATCGTTACCTCCTGGACGAGACTGCCACCACGATCATCGAGCTTGAGCCACATCGCGACGATGGCGTCCGCCTGAAACGCTGGGAGGGGAACTACACTGCTTATGTAACCCAGAAGGAACTCGCGTTGGTCCGCCAGCAGCAGGACTTCGCGAGCCAGCAAAAAGAGATCGCCCGGCTCGAAGCAGCCGTCGCCCGCTTCAAACTCTGGGCCAGCATCGTTGTCGACGAACGCCACATCAAGCAGGCGCGCAACAAACAGCGCCAGATAGACCGCATGGAAAAGGTCGAGCGGCCAGTCCTTGAACGGCGCAAAATGGGACTTCGCCTGCGCGCTGGTACGCGGGGCGGCGCCAAAGCGATCGAATTGCGAAGAGTCGACAAAAGCTTCGGCGACAACATCATCCTTCTCGACGCCAGCACGACGATCATGAACGGAGAACGCGTCGGCATTGTTGGTCCGAACGGCGCCGGGAAAACGGTCTTGCTCAAGCTCATGCTTGGGCTGTTGGAACCAGACTCCGGTGAGGTCTGGGTCGGGCCGTCCATCAAGCTCGGCCGCTATGCCCAGGAGCACGAATCGCTCAACCTGGCCCTGACCCCCGTCGAAAGCGTCCGGGAAGTCAAGCCCATGTTCGAAGGCGAAGCGGTGTCGCAGCTGGGCCGTTTCCTACTTCCCTACGATGCCGCACGGCAGCCGATGGCGAAGCTCAGCGGGGGCGAGAAGAGCAGGGTCCAGCTTGCGCGTCTCATGCTCATGGACGCCAACTGCCTGCTCCTCGATGAACCCACGAACAACCTTGACATCCCCGCTGCGGAGGTGCTCGAAGATGCGCTGGAACGATTCACGGGCACCGTCATCGTGGTTTCTCACGACCGCTATCTTCTCGACCGGCTTGCGGACCGCATCATCGAAGTTCGGGAAGGCGAACTGCATGTCTTCGAAGGCGGCTACAGCTACTACCTTGATGCGCCGCGCTGAACGCACCGCGTTGGACGGAGTCGCTTGGGCCAGCCGAGGGAACGTACACAGCGATTATTACCAGCACCTCCCGTTATTACCAGCACCTCCAGCCTCTCGCGATGGCTGGCGACCACACAGAGGCTGCGCATGGGATGTACCATCGAGCGAGACGCAGTTGAGTGAGGAGAACAGGAATGCCCACGACAACCCATACGCCTAAGGGCGAGTATCCAGAGCCCGCGCCGGTACATCTGATTGACATCGAGGCCGAGGCCGACAAATTCGCGCAGGCGTTGCCCGCCGGTGGGCGCCAAACCCGCAACATCGCCCGCGAAGCGGGCGTGTCACTCGTCCTAATGGCAATCGAAGCTGGAGATGCCGTGCGTGAACACTCGACGCCGGGCGCGACCACAGTTACCGCGATCCGTGGCCACGTAGTCGTGACGAGCGCCGGGCACTCCATGGACCTCCGCCCCGGCCAGCTCGTGCTGTTTCAGCCCGGCGTCCGCCATGACCTCCGCGCCGAAGAGCAA
>DATNET010000311.1:0-4006 GCA_035606745.1 Tepidiformaceae bacterium | reverse complement strand
CTGCTTCGGCTGAGTGGCTCGTAATGCACGGTGCCCGGCTCGACCTGGTTTCCTGCTGGGACCTTGGTTGGAAGGAGCGAATGAAGGATCTCGCCCAACATGACGCGGCGGGATTGAACGCCCGCCATCGTGGGCTCGGCGTCACGCCGTTACATCGTGCAGTCGAGCGCGGGGACGAAGCGCTCGTGCGGCTTCTGATCGCCCTCGGCGCAGACCCGGATGTCACGGACGCTCGGTTCAATTCGACTGCCGTCGAATGGGCGCGACACAACGGCCGCCCGGATCTCGCGGCGCTGCTGATCGCGGCGGCGGAAAATGGCGGCTCACGGGGCGTCCTGTTGGAGCCAGGTGACGGTGCTTTCCCCACCCGCGCTGCTCCCCTATCCTGAAACCTAATTGATGATGAACCGTGCACGGTCCCCTCGTTATATCGTCCAGGGTGGGGCACGGCTATGCGGTACCGTCCGCGTCGCGGGTGCGAAGAACCACGCGCTCGCGGCAATGTGCGCGGCGCTTCTTACGGATGAGGACATCATCCTCACCAACGTCCCGGAGATAACGGACGTCGATAGCCTCAGCGAACTCCTGACCAGCCTGGGCGCAGTTGTTGAGAACGATGGCGCGGGGCGCATGCGCATCAACGCCGGCAGCGTGCATACGTTCGAAGCGCCCACGGACCTGATCAGCGAAAACCGGGCGTCGTTCCAGGTTATGGGGCCGCTGTTGGCACGCCATGGGTTCGCGTCTTCGGCGCCGCCGGGGGGCGATGTCATTGGGCAGCGGCCGATCGACGTCCACCTTTCGGGATTCGAAGAGATGGGCGCGACGGTGATGCGCGAAGGCGAGCGCTTCGTCGCGAGGGCTCCGGATGGCCCGGGGAGCCTGCGCGGCGGGCGGCTTTTCATGGATTATCCTTCGGTTTCGGGCACACAAAATGTCATGATGGCGGCAGCGCTCGCGCGCGGCCGAACGACACTGGTCAATGCCGCAACCGAACCAGAAGTCCAGGAACTCGCGATCCTCCTCAACGCGATGGGGGCGCGCATTCGCGGCATCGGCAGCCAGATGGTCGAAATTGAAGGCGTGCCTTCACTGCACGGCGCTACGGCACGGGTGATGCCCGACCGCATCGAAGCGGGGACGTTCGCGATCGCGGCGGCGATGACGGGTGGGGACATCGAAATCCTCGAGGCGCCAGTTGCGGTGCTCGATGCGCTCCTGGCAAAGCTGCGAGCGGCAGGCGCGAGGGTCGAACATGGCGAGACCACGCTGCGCGTTTCGCGCACCGGCGACCTCCGGGCGGTGAGCTTTCAAGCGTTGCCGTACCCGGGGCTGGCGACCGACCTGCATGCACCGATGGCAGCGCTGCTCACCCAGGCGAGCGGCGTTTCCATCATTCACGAACGTGTCTTCGACAATCGCATGCTGTACGTGGGCGAACTGCGCAAAATGGGAGCCGAGATCGTGAGCACCGGATCGTCAGCGATCGTGAGTGGCCCCACAACGTTGCACGGGACATCCGTGCGCGCCCTCGACGTCCGCGCCGGCGCCGCCGTGATGCTCGCCGCCCTCGTTGCCCAGGGAACGACTATCATCGAGGAAATCTCCCATCTAGACCGCGGGTATGAGCGTTTGAACGACAAGTTACAGGCGCTCGGCGCACAGGTTGAACGAACGTAATGGCGATGGAATTCCTTTCTGCAAAGAAAGCCGGGATCGACCTCGGCACAGCGAATATCCTCGTCTACGTTAAAGGGCAGGGAATCGTCGTCAACGAGCCATCCGTGGTTGCGCGCCATAACCGTGACAACGCGATCGTGGCCGTCGGCGAAGAAGCACGCGCCATGCAAGGCCGCACTCCGGGTTCGATTAGCGTCATTCGTCCGATGCGGGATGGTGTCATCGCCGACTACCTCACCACTGAGGCGATGCTGCGATATTTCATCAGCCTCATCACGGGGCGGTTCAACCTGATCCGGCCCGAAGTTATGGTGACTGTGCCGGCGGGCGTCACGAGCGTCGAACAGCGCGCGGTGCGCGATGCTGCCGAACAAGCCGGCGCCCGCAAGCCCGCGCATCTTGTGCCAGAGCCACTCGCGGCGGCTATTGGCGCCCGAATCCCGATAGGGACGGCCCGAGGCAACATGATCGTGAACGTGGGTGGTGGCCGCACCGAAGCTGCTGTGATATCGCTCTACGGCATCGTCGTGAGCGAATCCGTGCGCATGGCCGGGGACCGCATCGACGAAGCCGTGATGGGTTACGTGCGCCGCCGCCACAACCTCATCATTGGCGAAAAGACTGCGGAAGAGATCAAGATTGCGATTGGCAGCGCCTTGCCAATCGACGAGGGGCTTGGCACGCAGGTCCGCGGCCGTGACCAGCTCAGCGGGCTGCCTAAGACGATTACCCTCAACAGTATCGAGATTGCGCAGTCGATCCAGGATTGCCTGGGGACGATCGTCCAGACGGTCCGGGCCGTGCTGGAGAAGACGCCGCCAGAGCTCGCCTCCGACGTGATCGACCGTGGCATCGTCCTGACGGGTGGCGGAGCTCTCCTAAGGCACCTGGATGAACTGCTAACCCAGGAGACGGGCGTGCCGTGCTACGTGGCGGACAATCCGCTGGAGTGCGTCGCGATCGGGGCTGGCATCGCACTCGACCACCTCGAAGTCATCAAGCGCAGCCTGCCGACCGAAGAGGAGAACCTCGTCGGGCTGTTCCCAACGCCTGAGCGCTGATGGGCGAGGGAACTGAGGCGATCCTCTTTGACTTGGACGATACGATTGGAGATTGGGCGACAGCGGTCGACAGAACGGTCTTATCGGCCGGACTCTCCGAAGTTGACCTTGCCCGCATCGGGGCGGCACTGCGCGAATTCGTCTGCGTACGGCGCGAGGCGCGCATCGTCGATCGGCACCATTGGCGGCTGTTCCACGAGGACATGGAGTGGGAAAGCATCGTCGAGGATGCCAGCGTGGCCAAGATCCTCAGGGCGGCGTTCAGGACAGCGGAGCGGCCAGGACCGTACACTGACGCCGATGTACTGGCTGAGCTCGGCCTTGACTACCGGATTGGTCTGCTGACGAACAACCCCTACGGTGAGGCGGCGCTGGCCAAGTACGGATTGCGCGGGCACTTCGAGGCCGTCGTCATGATGGACGAGCCGTTTCTCAAGCCGCATCGTCGTGGCTTCGAGGAGGCCTGCGCAGCTCTCGACTTACCACCCGGCCGCGTAGCCATGGTGGGCGACAGCCTGGCCAACGACGTAGAGGGTGCACTGAGCGCAGGACTCGTGCCGATCTGGGTCGACCGCTTCCATGATGGCTACGTGGCGGACGCCGGCGTGCATCGAATTGAATCGTTGCGGGAACTGCCCGAGTTGTTGCGTTCGATCTGACCTGGTGGCCCCTGGGGCCTCGCCGGCATAGGCGAGCGCGGGCCGATAGTCGCCAACCGCCGCTTGACGCACCGCGAGATAGGCTGGGCATGGAGGGGCGGACGTGTTGTTGACCGTCACCATCGGGATCGACCCCATCGCATTTTCAATTGGACCGGTAGCCGTCCACTGGTACGGGATCGGGTACGCCGTCGCGATCGCTTTCGGTTTGTGGGTTATTCGCCCGTACGCGGCGTTTCGCGGAGTACCGTACGGACGCTTCTGGGACCTCGTCGTCTGGTGCATTCCGGCCGGATTCGTCGGTGGGCGCTTGTTCTACGTCGTGCAGAACCATCCCTATGCTTACTTCACGCATCCCTGGCGGATTTTCCAGGTTTGGAATGGCGGGATGGCGTTTTTCGGGGCGATCATCGCCGTGTCGCTCACGCTGCTCTTCTTCGCTCTCAAGGACCGTTGGAACCTGGCGGCGATGCTTGATGTTGGCGCATTGTTCGCCCTCGTGGGACAGCCGATTGGGCGGCTCGGGAATGTCGTCAATGGCGATATCCTGGGACCGCCCACGCACCTCCCGTGGGGTTTTGTGTATAGCAACGTCCACAGCTTCGC
>DATNET010000310.1:0-2085 GCA_035606745.1 Tepidiformaceae bacterium | reverse complement strand
CCGGACGCCCTTGGTCTGGAGGCTCAGGGTGACGATCTCGCCCTGGAAGTCGCTGCCGACCTTCTTGAAGGAACCGATATTAGCCATGTCACTTCTCCTTAGCTGTTTCGAGCCCGCGACCACCGCGGCCTCGATGGCGATCGACGGGCCGAGGACGATCGACGACGCACCCGCTCGCGGGCCGGAGCGCAGCGGAGGATGACGGCGGTGAGACTTTCTTGCCTCGCGAGGAATGGGCTTTAGCCCAGGGGAAGAAAGTCGAGCCGACGGCGTTGCGGCTCAGGCGATCGAGGCGCAGCCGGTCTTCGGCCAGATCAGGCCATCACGAGGCTAGGTGCGTCCGTGCTTGAACAGCATCCTCGGGAGAAGACGTGGCGGATGTCGGTTGTCCTGCACAAGATGTCGGCGAGTTCGGGCGTAGAGAAAGAGGCCATGGCGTAGGAAAAGGCGGGACTCGTCTCCCGCGCACTTCCGCGACGAGACGCTCCATCTTGAGGGTTCCGGGCCATCAGAGATCGAACCGACATTGTACAAGCGCGCGTGCGACGTGGGCCGCTTGCCTCGCGACTTGAGTATGTGATTCGTCAGGCCCGATCGTCAGCGCAACCTCTTCGGCGACGAGGACGCCCCTCATCCCTCGTGCGTCGCAGCCGTGAGTGCAGGCTGAGGCCTTGTCTGAGACGCGCCGGCGGGCCGCAGCGGAAGGGGCTCCGCGAACACCGTCATCCGCACCCAAGCCGTGGCGCCGATAAACATTGCAGCGATCCAGCCGAAGACCTCGCGCCAGACGAGCGACGGCACGCCGATCTGCGAAAGGCCGAGCACCGCATGATAGCCGGCGATCGCCGCTGGTACGGCGAAGGCGGCTGCGATGGCAGCGCGTAGAGGCAGCGGGCGGACGACCGCGAACGCGATCTGGCCGACGCCGAGAGTAAGCGCACCGGCGACAACGCCAACGAGCAGCGCACCAATAACGCCGGCGCCGCCATGAAACGCAGCCATGCCCGCCGTCAATCCAACGAAGAACGGCAGGGCGTAGACGGCGAGGGTGAAGATCAGCCAGCAGAATAGGCCGATCCCGAATATGCTGAGGATAAGTCCGACGACAAGCATGGTGGTAGCCTCCGTGACAAAAGCTGTGACGGGTCGCGCCTTCCACCACCACCGCGGCGCGACTGCGACTATAGCAGGGGAGCGTCAGAACGTCTTGAGGAACTCGGACACACGCGCGGCAAAACGTCGAATAGGAGATTGCCGCCTGGGCGCGTAGCTAGTGGCAACATTGAGGGAATGCGCTCGGCCCTTTTCGAGTTGCACCATGTTGCGTTAGAACCTGTTTGCGTCCCTAGTTCTTCGAAATAGAACCGATCAACAAGTGCGCTTCATGGCCCTGGGTCATCACGATCTCCCGCTTCGGTGCCGGTGCGGGTACGTGCGCGGGGTTGCGACTGACGTTGCGCCGTCCACCGGCCTCCGCTTCGTTTGCTACTGCCAGGACTGTCAGGCGTTCGCGCGCTTTCTGGAGCGGCCGGACGTGCTCGACGATGCGGGTGGAACCGATATCTTTCAGATGCCAACAGGCCGGGTGAAACTGATAACGGGTGTGGACGCTGTGCGCTGTCTGCACCTCTCCAGCAAGGTCTTCCGATGGTACACGGATTGTTGCAGGACCCCGATAGGCAACACGGCCGGCCCGCGCTTTCCAGCGGTGGGCGTCATTCATTCGTTCATGAGCGATGAGGGTGACGGCCGCCCTCGAGATGAGGCGCTCGGCGTGCCTCTTTGCCGCCTCTACGAGCGCTCTGCGGTGGGGCCATTCCCGCAGAACGCGCCCGCGCCGCCCACATTCAGTCTCTTCGCGCTCCGCGCGTCGAGACTGCTCGGTTGGTGGATGCGCGGGCTCGGTCGGCCGAACCCGTTCTTCGACGACCACACGAATGCTCCTCTGTCCATGCCGCGTGAAATCGCTCGTGGCGGCGCTCATGCGCCGCCCTCGCCGTAGCGCCAGACCGGCAGGCCGAGCTTCTTAGCCTTGTCGGCGAGGTTGGCCTGGATGCCGGTGCCGGGGAACACCATGACGCCGAT
>DATNET010000498.1:0-2065 GCA_035606745.1 Tepidiformaceae bacterium | reverse complement strand
CGATTGGGTAGACGTGTGGGACCACTTCTATGAAGCTCCGTACCAGGATGGAAACGGGGATTGCTTCGAAGCGACGACGTGTATGGCGGCGATCGCCTGCGAGACGAAAAATGTACGCATCGGCATCCTCGTCCTGGGGATGAATTATCGCCACCCTGCCGTGCTCGCCAACACGCTCGTGACGATCGATCACCTGTCTGGCGGGCGTCTCGAAATCGGCCTCGGTGCAGGGTGGCATGCCGACGAATATCGCGCTTATGGCATCCCGTTTCTGCCAATCGGCAAGCGCATGGACATCCTCGAAGAGGGCATTCAGGTCGTTCGCAAGCTCACGACCGAAGAGAGGGCGAACTTCGCAGGGAAGTACTTCACGCTCGAGAACGCCGCCTGTAATCCCAAACCATTGCAGGGCCGTCCACGCATCTGGGTTGGTGGGAACGGCGAAAAGCGGACGCTTCGCATCGCTGCCCGGCACGCTGACGGCTGGAATACGCCCTACACCTCGCCTGATGAGTTTTCGCGCCTCTCCGGGGTGCTGGACATGTGGTGCGACAAGGAAGGGCGTGACCCGGCGTCCATTGAGCGCAACGTGAACCTGAGTTTCCACATGGCGGCCACGCCCGCCGGGTTGGGACGTGCTGAAGACCAATATCGTGAAACGTGGGGCCCTGGCGCCCAGGCGATGCGCAGCCGGGGCGTCGTGCTCGGCCTTCCCCAACAGGCGATTGACCTCGTTGGCCGTTACCGCGACGCAGGCGCCGCCCGAGTCAACATCGCGCTGCGGCCGCCCATCGATTGGGAAGCACTCCAGGCGTGGGCCAGCCAGGTCATCCCCGCTTTCGCTTCCGTATAGCGGCCCGCGCCTTCACCCTCATTTTGCCCCGGGCGGTGAGCGGAATGATCGCGGGACGGGACGGAGTGTCTGCGTGCAGGTCTACAGCGTGTTTGTGATGGATTTCGTCGTGGTCGAAGCTGAGAACGAAGAAGACGCCGCGGCGCAGGCGAACGAGTGGTTCAAAGAACTCATCTTGAACGACGAGGTGAGCTTCGATGTTGTCGAAGGCGATGAGTCGGAAAACGCTTACGGCGATGCCGGCGCGGATTAGCCACTACTGCTGAACCGCTGGCAGCTGTCGCTACCAGTCTCGCGCCCAGCCGATGCGCTCATCGACATGCCTTGCCATCTGGTACTCGACAGGCACGAACCCCTGTCCCAACCAGAATGGTGCTCCGCTGGGATTGGCACTGGCAAAGTGGAGGGTGCAGCGCTGGTCGCCCTGATCGCGCGCCCACGCCATCGAATGCGCCAGCAACGCAGTGCCGATGCCGCCGCTCCTCGCCGTCTCCTCGACCATCCCTTCGAACAGGTAGACGTTGCCTTCGGGCTCGACGATCGACGGCGTGAATCCCGGGCGGGCGAACGTTTGCATGGCCACCGCCTTACCGTCCTCGTAAGCGACGAAGTGTGCGTTGCGAGGGTCTGCTAGCAGGCCGCGGTGCGCCTCCTCGGCAGCATGGCGTGGCTCGTTCAGCAGCGGCCAGAATATCGGTGCGTGGCTATGGAACGCGGTCAGGGCGTCGCTCAAGCCGCTTACCACTGCGAAATCTTCAGACGACGCCTGGTGGATTTCAACATTGGTCTTGTGGCGCACCTCGACGGGTCCGGTACTCCGCACCGCTGCCGTGGTGCCGCGGCCAAAGCCAAGGCTGACCCACGCCTCCTCGACCGCCGGGTCGCCCGGGACGATGTGCGTCTGGTGTTCGAAGAACCCGTTCTTGACCCATTGTTCTGCTAGCGATGCGTACATGAGCCGATACACTGCCGTGGGGTCGGAGTCGGCGTGCACGGCGTGGCCGTCAATCGGTATCGCGATCGAATGGGGCGGCACGTACATCGAGCCGAATGCGGTCGGTGCGAGGGTCATCTTCTCGCCGAACAGGAAGCCTAGCATTTCGCCCGCGGCCGAGATCGCGACTACGCCACCGGCTCGCGCATTTCCCGCCAGGCGCTCGATGATTGCCGCGCACGGACCCTCCTCTTCCATGTCTGCCCGGAGCACCGGAA
>DATNET010000452.1:0-3154 GCA_035606745.1 Tepidiformaceae bacterium | reverse complement strand
TGCCAGAGTGGGTTGCATCGTGCAACGCTGTTCCTACAAACCCTGAATGCGCGGTGTCGTACCATCTCCCCCATGCCCCGTATCGATGCTCATACCCACGTCTTCGCACCCTGGCAGGTGGAAAATCGCGAGGCGCTGTGCACCCGCGACGAAACGTTCCGGGAGATCTACGCCGACCCCTAGGCCGCGCTGGCCACCGACCACGAACTCCGCATCGCGATGTTCGAATCCAATCTCGACCGTGCGGTGACTGCCGGCTTCGCGTTCACGCACGAGCGCGACATTGCACAGCAGAACGAGTATCTGCTCCACCTCGCCGCTGAAGACGTGCGCTTCATCCCGCTTGCGACGGTCAACCCCGGTATCGTGGGTTGGGAGCGGTCGGCCCGTCGCGCCTTGCAGGCGGGCGCCCGCGGTTTCGGTGAACTGCGGCCTGCCAACCAGGGCTGGGACCCGCTCGGCCCGGCCGGCCATGCACTGTGCATGCTCGCTAAAGAGGCCGGCGCGGTGCTCCTCTGGCATGTGAGCGAGCCCGTCGGCCACCGGTACCCGGGAAAGGCGGGCGGAATCTCCGCCGCGCAGCTCGGACAGCTTGCCGAGGCGTTTCCCGGAGTGCGAATGATCGCCGCCCACCTCGGTGGAGGTCTTTCGTTTTTCTTACATATGCCAGAAGTCCGCAAGTCGTTCGCGGATGTGTATTTCGATACGGCGGCGGCCACGTTGCTGTATGATGAACAAAGTGTTGCACGAGTCGCCGCCCTCGCGGGTGTTGGCCGCGTGCTCTTCGGCTCGGATTTTCCGCTGCTTTCGCCCCGCCGCCAGTTGCAACGCATGATTGCGCTCCTCCCGGTCGACCTCGCGGAAGGAGTGTGTGGCGGAAACGCCACTACCCTGTTCTCGGACTAATAGCTTTCATGACAGACGTTCCTTCCACTGATCAAGTCAGGCTGTTTATCGCTTGCGAAGTTCCGGACGAGGTCCGCGAAAACATCGGCAACGTTATTGAGACGCTTCGCGGCCGAAGCGGTACGGCCGTGCGCTGGATCCGCGCCGAAGGCGTCCATGTCACGCTCAAATTCCTCGGCGAAGTGCCCGTGAAGAAGCTCCCCGCCGTGAAGCTCGCAATCCAGGAAGCGGTGGTCGGGCATTCACCCTTTGAACTCGAATTCTCGAACATCGGCATGTTTGGCGGCCGCGAAGGGCTACGCATCATGTGGGTCGGCATCGCCGGCGATGTGTTGCGCCTCGAAGCGCTTGTGCGCGCGGTAAACGCGGCCCTCGCCGTTGTCGGCTTCGAACCGGAACGGCGGCCGTTTCGCCCCCACCTCACGTTGGGCCGCGTAAAAGACGAAATCCCGACGCGCCAGCGCGCAGAAATCGAAGTGGCAGTGGGCAAGATGAGTGTCCCGCCCACGGGCTGGCGCACGACGCAGGTGTCGCTCATGCGCAGCCGCATCACCTCAGCAGGCGCCAGCTACGAAGTGATCGCCACGTTCCCGCTCCGGGTGCTCGCCCAAACGTAATTCCGCTCGCAAAGAGGCTCCTAACCACAAAGAACACGAAGAGGACAGAGATCGATGTAAAGGCTCGGGTTACGCGGGAGTCGTGCGGATTACTCGGTGAAGGCCCTCACGAAGGGTGCGGCAGTTGAAGTTCACGAGTAGGCCGAGTGGCTTGTTGGTGAGTTTCAGGTACGAGAGCAGCTGAGCCGTATGGATTGGGGCGAGTGCGTCCACCAGACGAGACGTGGTTCAACGGCCTATACTGCGTGCGTGACTTCTTGGCCCGGCCCGATTCACGCGATCACCCTCTTCGCCGAAGACCTCGAAGCGATGAAGCGCTTCTATCTCCAGGTATTCGAGCTTCCGGTGCACTTCGAAGACGCCAATTCGGTGGTGTTCAAGTTCGGCGGAACTCTTATCAACATCCTTAAGGCCGCCGAGGCACCGGGACTAATTGGGCCGGCAGTGGTTGCAGACCCCGAGTCTGGATCACGCTTTCAATTGACGCTCGTCGTCGACGACGTTGACGATTTGTGCGAACGTCTGGCCGAACGCGGCGTGACGTTGCTCAACGGCCCGATGGACCGTCCGTGGGGTGCGCGCACGGCATCGTTTAGCGATCCAGCTGGACACATCTGGGAAGTCGCACGTTGAAGTGAGCCGAACTGGAGCCACTGACCGAGTGCCCGGTGTCGGAAGCCCACAGCCTCCACTGATTTCAGTTCGACCACGAGTTTGCCACTAACCAGCAGGTCCCAGCCTGGCGAGGCCAACCATCTGGCCCTTGTAAACCGCCTCAACTTCGACTTGGCGTTGGAACGGCAGCCTTCGCAGCGCCATCTCAACGCAAAGCGCGTTTTCGTACACGCTCTCCAGAAAGCCCGGGCCTAATTCGTGGTGAACCTCGATAGCGGCACCAATAACCGCTCGCGCGAGCGCATCGGCCCGCTCACCCGGCTCCGTCTCCGCGATCCCCGTCAGCACAAGCCGACTCTACACGACGACCCCCAACTGGTGGGTCGGGGAGGTGGGGCTTGGCGGTCTTGGCGCACTTGGCGGTAAGACCGCAGCTGGTCGGGGTGACAGGATTTGAACCTGTGGCCTCTACGTCCCGAACGTAGCGCTCTGCCAGGCTGAGCTACACCCCGACCCGAACCGCAATCGTAGCAGGGACAGCCACTTGTGGCACGTAGAGGCTCGACCCCTTACGGCGAGACGAGCCCGAAGTGCTGGCCGCTACCCCGGAATTCGTACGTCTTTCCTCGGGCGTCGCTGAGCAGGGCGGAAAAGCCCGGCGTGACCACCTGCGCGCACACCACGCCCGGCTGCTCCAGCCCCGCGCAACCATTGGGCCACGTTCGCGGGTGATACGAGAGGACCGAGATGCTTGCCACGTCCGTGTCCTGAATGCGCGCCAGTTCCTGACGCATCGCCAACTCCACCGATGCGACCTCTGGTGGCGGCTGCGCGAGCGCCCCGGTGCCGGCTTGTTTCGTGATGCCCGTGGCCGGGGCCAGGGCGTAAACAGCTTCGCCGGCGGCAGCGCGCACCCGCACCAACGCGGTGCCGTCGCTACTCGCCGGCCACGCCGCAATTACGGTGACCGTCCTCGCATCCAAATGATTGGCTATCGCGAAGTCGTCGGCAGCGTA
>DATNET010000443.1:0-3749 GCA_035606745.1 Tepidiformaceae bacterium | reverse complement strand
CCCTGGCGCTTATATCCGTCTACAACGATGCCGAACTCCTTAAGGCCCGAGGCCGCCTCAAAGACGCGGCCAGGATGTACGAACGAGGATTGGCGCTCGCGGCTCGACATGGCGACGCTGTGACAGGGCTGGCGAACCTGCACTTCGGGCTGAGCGAATTGCGTTGCGAACAGGGCGAGCTTGAAACCGCCCGCGGCCAACTGCAACTCGGCGCGGCACTGGGGATGTCCCCGGTGCCGCCTTCGACTCCCTATCGCCATTGCCTCGCCAGGGCTCGTTTGCAGCAGAGCCTGGGCGACATCGCGGGCGCGATTGAGCTGCTCGACGAGGCCGAGCCGTTGTATGTGCGGACGCCCGTCCCAAACGTCCGGCCATTGGCGGCATGGCGAGCGCGGTTGTGGCTTAAGCAGGGCCAGCTGAGCGAGGCGCTGGACTGGACGTGTACGCAGGGCCTGTCCGCGGGTGCCGCGCTTGATTACGAACGGGAATATCACCACATCACGCTCGCCCGGGCGCTGATCGCCCGGTATGAGGCCACACGAGACGTTGATTCCGGGCGCGAAGTCGGCGAACTGCTCGAGCGCCTCCGGGACGCGGCGGAGGCGGGTGGGCGCATGGGCGCCGTCATCGAGATCATGGTGCTGCAGGCAGTTCTTCACCACGTCCAGCACGAAATCCCTAGCGCACTCGTGCACTTGAAACGTGCCCTGGAACTGGCCGGCCCGGAGGGCTACGTTGGGACGTTCGTGGACGAAGGGAAGCCGATACGCGAACTCCTGCGTCACGCGGTGGCCGGCGGAATTGGTGGCGCTTACGCCGTGGGGCTGCTGGCGGCCGCCGAAGGCCGGAGTGGCGGCGACACCGTTGCGATGACGGATACCCAGGGCCTTGCTGAGCCGCTGACGGCTCGCGAGGTCGAGATCCTGCGGCGCGTTGCCGTGGGGCTGAGGAATCAGCAGATCGCGGACCACCTTGTGATTAGCCTGCCCACCGTCAAACGCCATATCGCCAACACCTACGGGAAGCTTGGCGCCGGCCACCGCACGGAAGCAGTGGCGCGAGCCACCGAGCTCGGACTGCTCTAGCCCGCGCAGTCGTTCGCCGTCACGGGCGACAGCTCTGCTCGACGGAGAGCGGAGCTGCACCCTCAAGTTACACCCCCGAGTTGCACCTTTCGGATGACGGCAGACGTGCTGCCATCCGCCAGAGTTGTCGTTGTGCCGAGGCAAACGGCGCAGATGACACAACAGGAGGTGCGAACGGTGAGTTCAACCGACGGGCCGGATCAACGCTGCGATCGGGCCCAATTCCACGAGATCCGATTGCAAGGACACCTCGACCCGCGGTGGGCCGATTCGCTGCAAGGCATGTTGCTGACGCTGGAAAGCGGCGGCATCACTGCCCTCACGGGCCCCGTGATGGACCAGGCCGCCCTCCATGGGCTGCTCGCTCGCATCCGGGACCTGGGCATGCCAATCCTCTCGTTGCGGCGCGTATGCCCGGACCCCGAATCGGACCAGAAAGCAGGAGAAGCATGAACGCCAATAACTTTCGGAGGAGCCAAACCCCATGATCGAACTCTCGGATGTCACCAAGCGGTACGGCGATAGTGTTGCCGTCGACCACCTCTCGTTCACGGTCAAGCCTGGCATGGTTACGGGCTTTCTCGGCCCGAACGGGGCAGGCAAGACCACCACGATGCGGATGGTCCTCGGGCTCGACGCGCCGGACAGCGGGGCGGTGACGGTCAACGGGCGCCGGTACCGAAGCATCCCCGCACCAATGCATGAGCTGGGTGCGCTGTTGGATGCGAAAGCGGCGAACGGCGGCCACACCGCCCGCCAGCACCTTGCCTGGATCGCCAGGGCCGGCGGCATTCCGGCCCACCGAATCGACGAAGTGCTGGACCTTGTGGGGCTTTTGGACGTGGCGGCGAAGCGCCTGGCTGGCTTCTCGCTGGGCATGTTCCAACGCCTCGGCATTGCGACGGCGCTGCTCGGCGACCCGCAAATCCTGGTCCTGGACGAGCCCGTCAATGGGCTGGACCCGGATGGTATCCGTTGGATACGGGCACTCCTCCAACAGCTGGCTGCTGAGGGTCGAACGATCTTCCTCTCCAGCCATCTGATGAGCGAGATGGAAGCGACAGCGGACCACATCATCGTCATCGGCCGCGGCAGATTGATTGCTGACACGAGCATTGCGGAGTTCACGCAGCGGAGCACGAGCAGCCACGTCCGCGTGGTATCGCCACAAGCGCACCGCCTGGCGCCGCTGCTGCAGCGGGCCGGGGCAACGATCGCCAGCGCGGAGGGGGCGCTCATCGTGACCGGTATCGATGCGGCGCTCATCGGCAGGCTGGCGGCGGCGAACGGCATCGAGATCCACGAACTGGCCGAGCGCCGGGCGAGCCTGGAAACGGCGTTCATGGAGCTCACGCAAAACAGCCAGGAATACCAGACGTCGAGCCCGGCGCCTGCAGCAAAAGTTGAGACGGCACGCACGCTCGTCGGAATGGAGACTCGATCATGACCACGGCAACAGCAAGTTCGATTACGGCCCACGACCTGGGAGCCCCACGGAGGACGGCAAGCTTCTGGAACATCCTCGCCTCTGAGTGGTCCAAGCTCGCGACACTGCGGTCCACTCGCATCAGCCTCGGGCTCGGCGTCGTCCTCTCGGTGGCAACAACGGCGCTTGTCGCGACGGCGATCGGGAGCACGCAGTCGGGTTGGTCGGCGGACTTCAACCCGATCACGGTCTCGATGGTTGGGAACATTTTTGCACTGATCATTTTCTCGGTGTTCGGGGTGCTGGCGATGAGCCGGGAGTACTCCAGCGGGATGGTCCGGCTAACGCTCATCGCGACCCCGTCCCGGAGCCGGGTGCTCCTGGCCAAGTTTGCCCTTGTGGGCACCATCATCCTGGTGTTGGGTCTGATCACCACGCTCAGCATGTTCTTTGTCGGACAGGCGATCCTCGGGGCATACGGGCTTCCGGTGGCGAGCATTTCCGACCCAGACGCCCAGCGGATGGTGCTCGGGCTGGGAGCGGTGATGCCGTTCTTCCCGATCATGGGGCTGGCGCTGGCGGTGCTGTTGCGAAGCACGGCAGGCGGCATTACGACGGTGCTGGGCCTGCTGTGGCTGCCGCAGATTTTCGGGGCATTCGTGCCGCTGTGGTTCCGCGCGCACGTCCTCAGCCTTCTGCCAAGCAACGGCGTGGACAGCATCACGATTGGGCACATCGAACCTTCCCCGGCGTTCTCCGCACCGCCCCTCGCAATCGCGATCGTGTGTGGGTGGCTTCTGATCGTGATCGGCTCAGCGTTCGTCTTGTTTGCGAGGCGGGATGCGTAGCCCCGCGGAAGCACAGCCGTCGCCCAGCCCAGGCCCCTCCTCCCGACGCTGCCGGGAGGAGGGGCCTTCGCTTGTGAGGTGCGGCTGGTGGTGTGATGGGCGGCGCCGACGGGGGGGTTGCGAAAAAATCCGTTTGTTGAACAAACGATCTGGTTTGTTCGTGTCGCGATGCGCGGCGCGGGTGTCGCGATTGGCAATGCGCGGGCCGTGCTCGGCGTGAGCGCGGGCGGCGAAAAAACAAAACGGCGCTGTTGAACGGGTTGAACGGGTTTGTGGAGATGTGGGTGGAGTGGTTGTGAGGGGCGGAACGGCGCGGCGTTCGGTGCTTTTTTGGGGTCGGTACGCGGTCGAACGCGGTCGTGCAGGGTACCGTGCGGTGCGGTGGGACGG
>DATNET010000428.1:0-3417 GCA_035606745.1 Tepidiformaceae bacterium | reverse complement strand
CGTTCGCCTCCCGAAAGACGCGACGGGACGAGGTGAGCCCGGTCCGCAATTTCCAACCGCTGCATGAGTTCAATGCGGCGACGTTTGGCTTCGGAACCCGGGACGCCAGCGACGTTGGCCGGCAGTTCAATGTTGTCGGCTGCGGAGAGGTTCGCGATGAGGTTGAAGAACTGGAAGACGTAGCCGAAGTTTTTGCGCCGGAGGACGGCCCACGCGGTTTCGGTTAGCCCATCTACGCGCTGGCCATCGAACCAGAGTTCACCGCCGGATGGGCGATCGAGGCCGCCGAGCAGGTGCAGGAGCGTCGATTTACCGCACCCACTTGGGCCCATGATCGCTACGAACTCGCCGCGTTCGATGGAGAAATCGACGCCGCGCAACGCGACGATCGGCTCGTCCTTCGCACCATATTGTTTGGTGAGTCCCCTGGCTTCGAGGATCTTCATTGGATACTCCCTTCCCGGAAGAGTTCTTCGCAGCGGTCCAACCACTTGAGGTCGGCCTCGAGGTGGAGGGTGGCGCCTTCGACGAGGAGTCCGGAGAGCGCCTCGTGTCCGGCTTCGAAATGCGTCGCGCTCAGCTGGCGGATGGCGTGAAGGTAAAGCGTGCGCTGTTCGGTGATGAGTTCGAGTGGTTCGGCCATACCCGTGGCGCCGGCCAAAAGGACGCGAGTGACGAAGTCATCGCGTAGTCGTGGTGCCGCCGAGGGTGTTGCAAGCCAGGACTCGAGTTCCGTCCTGCCAGCCGGGGTGAGTTGGTAGACCGTCTTGTTCGGACGGTCCGATTGCTCCACCTCTGCACCGGCGACGAGGCCGTCACGTTGGAGCCGTTGCAGCGTGACGTAGACCTGGCCGATGTTGACGGGTGGCCAGGCCGCGCCGAAGCGTTCCTCGAACGCCTGCTTGAGCTCGTACCCATGGGCGGGCGCGATCGCGAGCAACGCAAGCAAGGCGTTTTTCATGAATTCGAGTTATACATACCCGTTAGGTAAGGACAAGTGAAGACCGCTCACGACCACGCCCCAACGCGACGCGCGGCGCGGCATCTCTCCTTTGGGCGAATCTTCACCGGCCCTGAACGTGGCTCCGGCGAGTAACGCCTCCTTCACCCGATTTCACAGACAGCTCTCATAATTGTCAGACACGCTGGATGTGCATCGCACAGACAGGAGCAATGGCAATGAACGACAACGAGTTCCCGGCGGGCTGGGGCGACGACGATCCAACGCCGGAGTCAGAGTTTAGTTATCCGGAGGGCGACCCATACGCGCAGCCCCCGCACGGCCTCGCATGGGATGATCAATGGGCAACCCCTTCGGCACCCGAGGACGATGGCAACTTTTGGTCCCCGGCGTCCGGCTTCGAGCCAGGCACTGGCTACGATCGCTACGGTGCGGCTCAACATCGGCGGTCTGGGTTCGCGCGACATGCGGGTTCGGTGGCGCTTGCCGCTGCTGCCGCGATCATGGTCGCCGCGGCCGGCTTCGGTATCGGCCAGACGTTGCTTTCGAACCAATCGAGCCCTGCGTCTGTGGGCTCGAGCCCGTCATTCACCATCCCGAACAACGGGCTGGGGGGAAGCGGCAACGGCTCGGGGAGTGGCAGTTCTGGTGGCAACGCGACGCCCGGCAGCGGCAGTACGGCCCCCAGCGGTAGCGGTGGCAGCGCGACACCAGGCGCAGGCGACAACTCGGGAAGCGGCGGAGCTCTGGACGTGGCGGCGCTCGCAAGTAAAGTCGACCCCGGCATTGTCGATGTAAACACCACACTCGCTTACCAGGGCGGAGAAGCCGCGGGAACGGGCATCGTGCTGACTTCATCCGGCGAAGTGCTCACCAATAATCATGTGATCAACGGCGCGACGAGCATCAGCGTCACCGACCTCGGGAACGGCAAGACGTATTCAGCGACGGTCGTGGGCTACGACGTGACGGCGGATATCGCGATCCTTCAGCTCAAGGACGCTTCCGGCCTGCAAACAGTGACACTTGGTGATTCGTCGAAGGTCGAGGTAGGCGCCGCGGTCGTGGCGCTGGGCAATGCAGGCGGTGCCGGCGGCACGCCCAGCGTCAGCTCCGGCACCGTGACGGCCCTGAACCAGTCGATCACCGCTTCGGACGAAGCCGACGGCAGCTCCGAACAGCTCACGGGGCTCATCCAAACGAACGCTGCTTTGCAGTCGGGCGATTCCGGCGGACCGCTCGTCGATGTAAAGGGGAACGTCATCGCGATAGATACAGCGACCTCAGTCGCTGGCCGGCGGTCGCGCCGGCAGCCCGCCGCGGGCAGCGGTGAAGCTTATGCCGTGCCGATCAACACCGCCATCTCGGTCGCGAAGCAGATTGAAAGTGGCAAGGGCTCCGACGAAATTCACATTGGCCAGACGGCCTTCCTTGGAGTCGAGATGCAGTCTCTTGCCGACGGCTCCGGGGCTGTCGTGGCGGGCGTCGAGCCCAACACTGCCGCTCAGAAAGCGGGACTCCAGGCGGGCGACGTGATCACGTCGTTCGGGGGCAAGACGGTGGATTCCTCGGCGACGCTGAGCACGCTGACGGGCAGCCACAGCGCGGGCGACAAAGTGCAGATCGGCTGGAACGACGCTTCTGGCAACGCACACTCGGCCACCGTGACACTCGGCGCGGGCCCGGCCCGCTAGCCGGCGAACCCAACGAAACGCCCCAAGCTGGCGACGCCTTAGGGCGCCGCCAGCTTTGTGTTGGCGGTGGGCAGCAACGCTGGGCATCCTGTAGCGTTAACCGTTACCAATTAACGATGAAGTTGAGGGTGTCCGTGCTCGAATTGACTGACGAAATGATGAAGGCTGTCGACAACTCGTACGCCGACGGCAAGGTTGTTGAAGTAGTGACCGCGGCGCCGGATGGATGGCCAGATGTTTCCTTCGCGGGGAGCGCAATGGCCTGGGACCGCGAGCACCTGGCGTTCTGGGAGCGCTCATTTGGGCAGACGTTCCGCAACCTGCAGGCGAACCCGAAAGTGTGCCTGTTCTATCGTAACTTCGAAGGGCGCCAGGTCTGGAAGTTTCTTGGCGAAGCCCAGATTGCGGATACCGGGGAGCTGCGGCAGCAGGTCATGGACCGCACCATCGAAGCCGAACTGAAGCATGACCCGGAACGCAAAGGTGTGGGCATCATCATCCGCGTCGACCGCGTGATGCGTGGCGGCGAAACGCTGCTGCAGCGCTAGGCCACCGTTGGTCTAGCCCGACGCGTGAGTGCCTTGGCGAGACGATTGCTCAGGCGTCCGCCTGGTCGCTGCTGAGGCGTACCAACATTTTGCCCAGGTTCTCGCCTCGCAACAGACCAATGAATGCCTCCGCCGCGTTTTCAATCCCGTCCACGACGGTCTCGGGGTTCTTCATCTTGCCGTCGCGCAACCAGCCCGACATATCGGCGACAAA
>DATNET010000426.1:0-5238 GCA_035606745.1 Tepidiformaceae bacterium | reverse complement strand
GGGCGGCCGCATGTGGGCGCGGGCGCGCGAAGGCGGCGGCACGGAGATCGGCTTTTCGCTGCCGGCGTACCTCGATACTGAGGACGAAGAGGGCATGCACGGGCAGTTGGAAACGGCGGCTACGCGGCGGCATTAGCGCCCGCCCACGGGCCATCTCGTCAGTCCGGCGGGTCGATGGGCGAGCCCCGGCGCAGGCAGTAGACGTAGGCCGGACCGGCGTCGCCGGGGTCGTCGGATTCGAGTTGGCCGGCCCAGGCTCGCTCGAAGCCGGCGCGTTCGAGGGCCTTCCACGATGCGAGGTTGGCCTGTTGGGGCGCAGCCACGACGGCGTTCGCGCCGGGATAACGCGCGAGGGCATCGGCCGTGAAGATGCGAATGGCGCGCGAGCCGAGGCCCTGGCCCACGAGTGCCGGTTCGCCGATGAGGTAGTCGATGCCCGCCGCGCCCGTGAACCCGACCGCGGCAGCCCAATCGGGGTAGTCATCGAGCAGGTAGCGTTGGAATAGGCCGATAGGCTGGTCTTCTCGTTGGAGGACGAACAGTTCCGTGGGGTCGGCGCCATCGATGGCGGGGCCGTACTCGTGTTCGATGTAGGCCATGTCCGAAGGCGAGCACCACCACTTCGCGACGTGGGGCTCGGCGAGCCAGCGGCTGAGCATGGCGAAATCGTCGCGGACGAGCGGCCGGAAGGACAGCCCTGGCATCGGAGCAGGATAGCGCAGCGCGGCTGTCGTTTGGGCGTGCCGTGCATGCCGGTTCGCTAGGGCATAATCGTCGAGAGATGCAATCGCTTCGCCTGCGGCTGAGTGCTTGGGGCATGGCTTGAGCGGAGCGCCGGCGCCGGGCGAAGAGCCGAATGGCACGCTTCGCTCGTTCGTCGCGAGGGCGCTGATCCAGCCGGTCCAGGCGTTCGTCGCGACCGAGGCGTCGGGCGGCGTGGTGCTGCTGGTGGCGACAATCGCCGCCCTCGTGTGGGCGAATTCGCCGTGGGGAAGCCAGTACACCGAGCTGTGGGCACGGCACTTTTCGTTCGAATTTGCGCGCATAGCGCTGCGGATGGACCTCGAACAGTTCGTCAACGACGCGCTCATGGCGGTCTTCTTTTTCGTGGTTGGGCTGGAGATCAAGCGGGAACTGCTAAGCGGTGAGTTGGCGTCTCCGCGCAAGGCGATGTTGCCCGTGGCGGCGGCGTTCGGCGGGATGCTGGTGCCGGCGCTCATCTTTACGGCGTGGAATTTCGGCGGGCGCGGCGCCCATGGCTGGGGCATCCCGATGGCGACGGATATTGCGTTCGCGCTCGGCGTGCTGGCGTTGCTCGGGAGGCGAGCGACGTTTCCGCTGAAGGTGTTCCTGCTTGCGCTCGCGATTGTGGACGACCTCGGCGCGATCCTCGTCATCGCGGTGTTCTACACGGACCACATCGTGCTCGCGGCGGCCGGCTGGGCGATCGTGTTGGCCGCGGCGATTGTCGTGCTTTTGCTGATGGGCTTCCGTTCGAAGCCGGTCTACCTGATTTTGGCGCTGTTGTTCTGGCTTGCGGTCTACAAGTCCGGCATCCACGCGACGATCGCTGGCGTGGTGCTGGCGGCGCTCACGCCAGCGGGCGCACGACGGCCTCGTGGCGACCAGGGCGAGCCGGTCGAGGAAGTGGATTCTTCGCTCGACCGGCTCGAGCGGCTCCTGCATCCGTGGGTGAGCTACCTGATCGTGCCGGTGTTTGCGCTTGCCAATGCTGGGCTGGTGCTTTCGAGCGAGCTGGTGCGCGATGCCTCGACGAGCCACATCACGCTCGGGATCGCGATGGGGCTGGTCGTGGGCAAGCCGGTTGGGGTCGTGCTGTTTAGCTGGCTGGCCCTGCGCTTTGGCGGCGCGAGGTTGCCGGACGGGATGACGACGTACCAGCTCATCGGCGGCGGGCTGCTCGCTGGCATCGGGTTCACGGTCTCGCTGTTCGTGACCGGCCTGGCGTTCAGCGATGTCCAGCTCACGAATGATGCCAAGGCGGGCATTTTCGCGGCCTCACTGATTGCTGGCGTGCTGGGCTGTGCATGGATTTTGATGGCGCCACGAATGCCGCGGCAGCCCGAGGGCGAGTGAGCGCCGCGACCCGTCCCAACACTGGCGGTCCGCGGCTGCGTTACGATTGGCGAAAGCTAGAACCGCTGGAGGCATCGATGGAGCAGGAACGCGCGGTACCCAACCTCGTCACGCTGGTGGTCAGCGACATGGAGTCGACGGTGGCCTTTTACCGGAAGCTCGGCGTCGAAATTGGGGACGCAATGCCAGAATGGGAAGACGTGCACCGCAGCGCCAAAACCGAAAACGGCGTTGGGCTCGACTTCGACCGGAGCGACTTCGCACCGGCGTGGAATCGCGGCTGGAAAGGCGGGCCCGGCGGCGCCGGAGTCATCCTTGGCTTCTCGGTTACCTCGCGGGAGGCCGTGGACCAACTGTATGCGGAGCTCACGGGCGCCGGGTATCGCAGCCAGCAGGCTCCATACGATGGATTTTGGGGCGCGCGGTATGCGGTGATCGAAGACCCGGACGGCAATGCCGTGGGGATCATGAGCGCGATCGATGCGGCGTACCGTTCCGAGGCGCCCGTGCCGTTGGAGAAGAGTGCAGTGCCGGCGCCGGCTTCCATGCCAGCCGCTGCGCTGACCCCTGGAGCAGAAGTGCTCGACAACCGGGGCCAGAAGTTCGCGCATGTTAAGGAAACCGAAGGCGAGTTCTTCAAGCTGAGCGTGCCGCTGGGCACCGATTTCTGGCTGCCGGTTGGCTTCGTGGCGTCGGTCGATGGCGAGCACGTGCACCTGAGCATCAACCGGGACGACGTCGACGAATTCAAGCTGGCGACGCCGAACCGGGATGACGTCATCAACGACGTGTGAGCGCGGCGGCATGGCGGATTCACCTGGTGCCCTGAGGGCGTTGCCTGCTGCCGCGCGCTCCCTTACGGTCGCGGCACGTACAGCGCGGGGGTGGACCATGGTTGTGTGTTCAGTCCCTCGAAGCTAACGCCTGGAGGGCGTCGCCGGTGACGCGGAAGGTCGTCCATTCGTCCATGGGGACGGCGCCGAGGGCACGGTAGAAGGCGATCGAAGGCTCGTTCCAATCGAGGACGGACCATTCGAGCCGGGCGCAGCCGCGTTCGCGGGCAAGGCGGGCCAGTTCCACGAGCAGCGCTTTGCCATGGCCCTGGCCACGGAAAGCCGGGCGCACAAAGAGGTCTTCCAGCCAGATGCCGGGGCGGCCTTCCCAGGTGCTGAAGTTGTGGAAGAAGAGCGCGAAGCCAGCGCTTTCGCCGGCAGGGGTCTCGGCGAGGAGGACTTCGGCGAACGGCCGGGCGCCGAAGAGGTGGGCCCGCAACCGCTCGGGTTCGAGGCGGACGGCTGCGGGCTCGTGCTCGTATTCCGCAAGCGCGTGGATCAGTTCGATGATGGTGTCGAGGTCGGCTTCGGTGGCTGGCCGGAGCGGCATGCGCTTTACTCCTGGACGAGCTCGACTTTTGCGACCATCGCACCATCTCGGGCGATGCGGGTGACAAGCGAGCGGCCCGTGCCGCCGGAGGCTTCGAGCGTCGCCAGCATGGCTGCGGCGACGGCGCGGGCGGAGTCTTCGTTGCAGATTGCGGCCACGGAGCTGCCGGCGCCGCTCAGCCAGGCGGCGTGCGCACCGGAGGTCTTGGCCGCATCGAAGATGTCGAACAGCGGCGGGAAGAGGGCTGCGCGCTGGGGCTGATGGACGCGGTCCTGGGTCGCTTCATCGAGCAGCTCCATGTTGCCGCAGGCCATGGCGGCGACGAACAGGGCGGCGCGGCCGACGTTATGGACGACGTCGGCCTTGGGGTAGCTTTCGGGCAGGACCTTGCGGGCCTCTTTGGTGGCCATCGAGTGGTCCGGGATGAGGAGGGCGATGCTCGCCTCGCGGGGGTAGCCGCAGGCGGCGCGAAGGTAATGCGGGGCGCGAGGCGCGGGGCTGCCGCCTGGGCTGCCACCTGGGCTGCCGCCTGGGCTGCTGCCTGGGCTGCCAGATTTGCTCGCGCCGGCGCTATCGAGCACGCACACCTGCATGCCTCCGAAGAGTGCGGGACAGGCGTTATCCCCGTGGCCTTCGAGTTCGCTGGCGAGGTCCAGGCAGTCGCCTTCGCTCAGTGGGCGGCCTTCGAACTCGTTGGCAGCGAGGACACCGGCAACGCGGGCGACAGCGCTCGCTCCCATACCGCGGCCGAGCGGGATGGCGAGGCCGTAGTGGGCGCGCACCCCCGGAGCGAGCTTGCCAAGGCGGGCGTAGGTATGCCGGATGGCGGTGAGCACCATTTTTTCGCCGACATCCTCGGTGGGCGGCTGTTCAGCCTCGGAGAAGGTCACGGTGATGGAAGCGAAGACATCGAGCGCGAGGCCGAGGCAATCGAAGCCAGCGCCGAGGTTGGCGCTCGTGGCGGGCACGCGGACAGTGATGGCGGTGGCGTCCATGAGGCTCCCCGGGATTTCGTTCGAAGGAGACATGATAACGGACGAGTCGCAAGGGACGAGAGGAACGCAAAGGTGGCCCCGGCTTCAGCGGGGATGGAGGCCATGTCGGTGCAGCGACGTGCGGAGTTCGGAGCAGAGGGCTTCAATACCCCGGCGGGCGACAGTGACCGGAGTGCGCCCCTGCGGGTCGTTCGTGTAGAGGAGCGACACCTTGTGGGGCAGCGGAGTAGTCGCCCAGATGACGGTGAGGTCGGCCCAGCGTGAATCGGCCCATGCCTCTTTCTGGGCGGGGGTCGAATTTGCGCCGTCGATGCAGCGTGCTTCGACACCTCCGAGGGCGAGGAGCTGCTGGAGTTCGTGGTGATTCGCCGGTGTGCCGCCCACGACGAGCAGCCTGGAGCCACCGGCCCGCCGCATATCCGAGGCCAAAGCGAGCGCGGCACGGCGGTTGTTGGAGCCCATGCAGACCTGGCAACGCGTGTCAGCATCGACGAGCAGCGCTTCGCGCCCTGGCGTGGCCAGCGAGCGGCATTGTTCCGAGCAGACCCGGACGACGCGAGCCTCGAGAAGGGTGCGCGCGGGGGGAAGCTTCGATGCATCCATCGCCTGTTTGCGCGGGTTCGTGAGGCCCGCGGCTTCGAGCAGCTGGCGCGCGCGGCGCTGGGAGGTGGCATCGGCGAAGCCTTCGGAGCGCAGGAAGTCGGTGATGGGGATGGGCGGGGAGGGAGGCACGGGGGGAGTATAGTTCCGAGTTCCGAGTGGG
>DATNET010000417.1:0-2945 GCA_035606745.1 Tepidiformaceae bacterium | reverse complement strand
TGCCAGCACCTGGTCCAGGGCGACGGCATCGTTCTCGTTGACGATCGGCACCGTGCCCGCTTCGATCAGGTCGCGCAACGTCGTCCGGGCGTTCAGGTAGCCCGCACGGTCGCTCAAATCCCGCCGCGTCAGCAACACCTGCGCCACGACCGTATCGTGCCAGTCGAACAGCTCATCCCAGCTTTGCATGAGGTGTGATTGCCCGACGCTGGCAAACGCTTGCCGCGACGGCGTGTGCCCCAGCGGCAGCCGGTTCGCCAGCCGATGCCGGCCGGCCGCCTGCGCGCCGCTCGAGACGACCACGACTTCCGCGCCGCGCGCGCGCAACCGCACGACCTGCCCGACGAGGCGGGACATCGCCTCAAGGTCCAGCCGTTCGGAACCCGCCGTCAGCAGGCTCGTGCCGAATTTCGCAACGATGCGGTGATAGCGCATGTGCCAATGGTAGGCGCCGCCGGCACATAGGCGATAGACGACGGGCCGGCGCTTACTGGAACAGCGGGACCATCGCCAGGACGTTGTCGACGTACGCCTCAGTCTCGGGCAGGATGCCGATATCCTGGACGCTTTGCCAGCCCTGGTAGTAAGCGGCCAGGCTGAGGTGCTCATCGTTACCGGTGCCGAGCATGTAGAACGCGAGGATTGCGGCGCCCATGCGCGCGTTGTCGGTCACGCTCGTCTGCCAGTTCGCAGCATCGACGCCGAGGATGTTGAGCGCCCAGTCGGCGGTGTCCGGCACGATCTGGGTGATGCCCATCGCACCGGCGTCGCTGGTAATTCCCTGTTGCCAGCCACTCTCCTGCCAGGCCAAAGCCTGCAGCAGCCCGGTCGGCAGGCCGTATTCCGCCTCCGCTTGCCGCACAATCTCGCCGTTGCCGGTGTTGAGCGAGCCGGGCGTCACCATCGGCACAATCCCCGACGACAGCGGGATACTGAGGTCCTGGCCGGTGAGCACGATATTGGGGTCGGTGAGCGTGTTCGCACCCAAAAGCGCGTCGACCGTTATCCCGAAGTGGTCCGCGATCGACGTCACCGTATCGCCGTCCGCGACGGTGTAGTCCGCGCTCGACGGCGGCGAGTACGCGGCAGGCACTTCGGCGCCGATCTCCAGCGTTTGCCCGGCGAAGATCAGGTTGGGGTCTGTGAGGTTGTTGACGGTGGCCAGGTCATCGACCGTGAAGCCGTACTGGTCCGCGATCGCGGAAAGCGTTTCGCCGGGCAGCACCGTGTGCTGCTGCAGCGCGAACGCCAATGCGGGCACGAGCGCTACCGCGGCCAGGCCAAGGAGCACGAACGGCCGCGCCCGGCGCATGACGTCCATCTCTGGCGCGCCGTTGCCAGACCGCGCCGCTACCGGTTCATCAATCGTCCCGCTCGGGGTGTTTCGCTGGTTCCCGTCCATCGGGGAGCCGTAACTTCTCCGCCAACCTGCGACAGGATACCCCACGCCCCTGCGGTTGACGCAACCCAGCTTTACCTGGCGATGCCTGGCTTCGTTTAGGGGCTCGTCGCCCACGACATCAGGAACGGGTGCCCCGACGGTGAACGGGTGAAGGTCATGAAGCGGGTGTTCGGGCCCTCGCCATAGCCGGGACGGTCGCCGCCGGGGAAGTGCATGTCCAAAGTAACCATCAGTGTAAAGTCGTCCCTGGAAACCCAGCGCGACGGTTTATACCTCGCCACCGTTGCGTTCAGCAATCGGAATTGGTCAGTGTACGGTCCTGTTTTGGTGCCGGGCCAGAATCGGTCAATGGCGGCCGTCAGTCCTTTGTCCCTCCACATGTCAAGGTAGGCCTGAACCTCCTGTAGCGCCTCGCCATATGCCGCAGGATCGCCAGCGGCGACGGTCGCGGGTCCCGGGCGTGTCGCCGGCGTAGTAGCAACAGAGGCTGTCGAGGCATGGGCGGCTGTGGCCGTGGATGGCGTCGCTGGCGTTGGCCTCGGGCTGGAGCCGCTGCCGCACGCCGCCACGCCGGCGCCAGCCAGCAAGGTGACAACGAGCGAAAGAAGCGCAGTCCGAGTAATCACCGTGGGTCTAACTTCCGGCCACAATTCCAATAGTTGTTGGAAGGAACGTACACCCGGTGTCAAGTATTGCCGGCTCCCAACTTTACCTTGTGGCCCTCTCCTAATCGTCCTGCACCAGCGTCGCGATCACCGTCGGGTCCATCACCGGCATCCAGCCGTAGACCTCGAACTTCCCCACCGATTCGAAACCGTACTTCTCTACCACACGGCGGGACATCGGCCCGGCATGTATGACCGCAACTTCGTAGCCCAGCGCATGCGCCGCTTCCAGCCGCTTCCTCAGCAGCGTGGAATAGACGCGATGGTTGCGGTGCGCGGGCAGCGTCGCCGCGCCGCCGAGGTAGACCGTGCCCGCCCGCAATATCAGCGTCGCCGCGCCGACTGGCTCGCCATTCAGCATCGCCACGTATTGCTGGCGTTCCGGTTCGCGTATCCGCCGGGAGGCGTCGATGCGCTGATGTTCGAGCTGCTCGGGCCCCCATTCGAACGCGACCGAGGTGATTTGCAGCGCCGCTTCGAGCAATTCGTGGTCCTCGACGCCGATGCGCACCACGCTGAGGTCCGCGTTGACCGGGATCTCCAGCTCTGAAAGGCCAACACGCGCCATCATGGAGTGCTCGCCCGCGTAGAGCAGCCCGTGCCGCTCCAGCCGCGCACCGAGGTCGTCCGGACTGTCCCACGGGCCAACCAACCACTGGAAGCCCGTCCCGTGCTGACGGTGCCACTCGACCACCTCGTCGATGCCCGCATCCGCTTCTTCCGCAGTCCAGCGCGCGGAGTCGACGACGTTCGTACCGGGGTGCGCGTTGCCGGTCCATTGCCGCCAGATGTGGAGGTTCCTGAGTTCATCCATCGTCGAACGCACGCTCTTGCGCACGTCCCACGTCTGCTCATACTCCGCGAACGTCCGGTCCAGC
>DATNET010000410.1:0-2306 GCA_035606745.1 Tepidiformaceae bacterium | reverse complement strand
GCGTAGCCGAGCCCCTTCTTATAGAAGAAGTCGAGCTGGTCCCAGGCGCGCCGTTCGTCGGCCGACAGCGTAGCCGGTGGCGCCTCGCCACGGGCCATGGCCTGCGCGATCTCGGGCGGAACGGTAGCCGCCATGTTGGTCGAGATGCCGAGCAGACCCGGAGGTTGCTGCAGCGCCATCACCTCCGAGACCGCGTTCCCCCAATCGCCGCCCTGCGCGACATAGCGCGTGTAGCCGAGGCGCTGCATCAGCTCCACCCACGCGCGCGCGATACTGACGGGGTTCCAGGTCGCGTCGGTCGGCTTGCCGGAAAACCCGTAGCCCGGCAGCGACGGAATCACCACATGGAAGGCGTCCGCGGCTGTCCCGCCAAATGCCGTCGGATTGGTGAGCGGCTCGATGATCTTCAGCTGCTCGATGATCGAACCGGGCCAGCCGTGCGTGACGATGACCGGCAGCGCGTTCGCGTGCTTGGACTTCACGTGAATGAAGTGCACGTCGAGGCCGTTGAGCGCCGTGGTGAACTGTGGCAGAGCGCTCAATCTTGCCTCGCACTTCTTCCAGTCGTATACAGTTCCCCAATACCGCGCGAGGTTCTGCATCGTGCGGAGCGGCACGCCGTCCAGTGAATCCGGCGCCAATTCCCGCTCGGGCCACTTGGTCGCGTTGACGCGGCGGCGCAGATCGGCCAGATCGGCGTCCGCAGCCTTGAAACGAAACGGACGAATGTCGGCCCCCTGGCCGTCCCCCGTCCGTGGCACCACATCAGTGAGCCCGTGCGTCATAGCGTTACCCCTCGTGGAAAGAGCTGCAGCAGTTGCCGCTGCGAGATGGACAAAGCCCCGGCGATCGAGATCAGGCGGTTTTGACATACCGTGTCTCCTTACTTCGTTCAGTAGTCGACGCGCGTGAGGATAGGCGCAACTTCCGAGCGAAGCGATTGGACCTTGGTATCGCCCTCACCATCCAGTACGCGTAGCGGGACTTCGGGCCATGACCCGGCTCGCCACTACGACCCACACGAGGCCGAGGATGGGCCAGACGAACCGCGAATAGGCTCCATCCGGTGCCCAGAGTCCTCCGCTCAGCCACGTGGTGCCGCCCAGCACGCCGAGCACGACGACCGCGACCCCAGCCCCGAACAGTCGGTTCGAGATCAGCCCGGCCCGCCACAGCCCGAACGACCCGGACATCACCAGCATCGCGCGCGGGAACGAAGTCAACACCACCAGTGCCCACATGACGTCGTTCAGTCCCGACGAGACCGACTGATTTCCAGAGCCCGCGATCGAGTACGCGAGGCCCGCGGTCACTGCGATGAGCAGGAGGAACAGCGCCCCGACCCCTGCGCTGGCGGCGGTGGCCGCCGCGCCCCAACCGTCTTGCCCGGCATCCGCCAACGTGGTCCTGAGCGCCGCCGCGAACCACATCAGGTTGAGTACCGCCAATCCGGAGAACACGGCAGCAATCAGGATCCGCGTGCGATGGCTGGCGTAGAACGCGGAGAGGGCGTCGGCCGACGCGCCCACCTGCGGCTGAGAGCCGTAGATGACATACGCGACGATGGCGAAAATGACAAAGTTGTTGCCGCTGCCGCGCCACAAGCGTTCCCAGAACGCACGGCCGTACTTACTGGTGGATGAGCTCGTGGCTGTGGTGGACGCGCTCATGAGGATGTCCTCTCGACCTGAAGGTGGACAAAGCGCCGGGGATCGAGGCTGGATTCTTTGGACATATCGTGCCTCGTCAGCTCCGTGTCAACGAGGGGCCCCGTCACAGGATCTCCTCGATCCGGTGCACCGCGCCGTCGGGGCGAGCTTCACCAACACCGACGCTGACGATGCGATTCAAGAAGGCATAGGTCTCCGTCGAGGTCTCGAATCGCGGCAGCGTTCGAAAGTAGTCGCCATGACGCAGCCCCTGAAACGTCATGTAGATCAGCGCATGATCGTCTGTCTCCAGCGTGATGCGCAGGTCCAGCTCCAGAACGCCGTCGGGGCGGAGCAACAGCCAGTCAGCGCCTCCAGGCAGAACCTTGCCGCGCAACCGCGGACCTTCGAAGTCGCCTCCCGTGACCGGCACGATGCTACGAATGCCGTGGGGTACCGTCCCGAGCTCTTGCCGCGGAGCGGCGGCGATGTTCACGGTCATCAATGGTCGCGACGTCATGGCGGTCTTTCTCTGCTAGAGGACCTCATCGATCGTGTAGATCGGTCCGCTCGGGCGGCGATCGCCTGACGCGATCGCGATCAAGCGGTTCAAGAACTCGTACTGCGGCGCGCTCGTTTCGAACCGGGGTGCGGTCC
>DATNET010000400.1:0-4923 GCA_035606745.1 Tepidiformaceae bacterium | reverse complement strand
CGATTCCAGCGGGAAGATGAAAGCACGCACCAGCGACGACCCCGGCGGCGCCGGCTGGGAAATCGCACGCGAGGTGCTGAGTTGCCCGGCGTGTGCCGGCACGGCTGGGGATGGTTGAGGCTTCTGCGGAACGTTTGCAGTACGTGCGGTACCTTGCGGAACGTTTGGTTTCAAACGTTCCGCACCTCTAAGTATTATCACTGATCTTAAACTGCCTCTGCGGAACGTGCGGAACGTTTACAGGTAAGCCCTTGGTAATCCCGCGCGCGTGTGCGCGCGCACGCGCACGCGTTTATGCCATGGAGGTACCTGAAAACGTTCCGCACGTTCCGCACACAGGACCGAACTCTTTTCAGCAAATAGGTTTCACGCCCAAGGTCCGGGTGCATGCCAGTGCCGGTTGAACTCCGTCTCATCTTCGATGGCTCCTGCAACCGGCGCCAGGAACGACACCAAGTCGTTGATGATCGCTTGCAGGGAATTGCCGACCCCCGTCAATTTCGCCTTCGTGATGAAGCCACGCCACTGTGCCTGCTTGGCCGCATTCTCTCCGAACCTCTCCGTCAGTGCGGTGGGAAGCCGTACCACCGTCGTCCCACGATGCTCGAACGTCTTCCGGATCGCTGTGGCCAACGTCGCGCCCTCGAAATCGAACCGTCGAGGCGATGCGTCTCGATGCCGGCCTCATACGACGCCGGGCTCATCCGGACGACGCGAAGTGGAGGGTAGTCGAGCCGCGGCGGTTCGCTGTTCCGCGATACGGCGATCCAGACCTCGTGCGGCACCTGGGTGGTCATTTCGTGAAATGCGAGGGCCGAGATCAGGCAGACGACCCCCCGCGGCGCTTTGGCGGCCACCGTCACCAGGTCGGCATGCCCGAGCGGCGTCGAATCGGCCAGTCGATAGAGCCCGCGGGCCAGGGCCTCCACTTCCCCGCTGTCGCGCATGGCGTAGAGAGTCCGCCGATGGACCCCGGCCCGCACGGCATCGGCCATCCGCAGCAGCCCGCCATGCCGGCGAAAGATCGCCCTGGCCCGACGGACAAGACCGGATTCTGACCTCGTCGACGGCATCGGTACAAATTACCTCCAGAATTAAATATATGGAGGTATTATGTACCGAATCGCGTCTTTGGTCAACGCCCCTGTATCGAATTGCGGGTTCTAGCAGAAGTCGATCGGGACACACAGAACGCTGTGCACTCGACCTCCAACGCCGCCTGCGACAGCCCGGCTTCCTCCCGCAACCGTTTGAGCGCCGTCGCGAACCCCGTCCCGGCATCCTTCTTCTTCGCCATGTCATCCCTCCGGTTCGGCCCCGAAACTCTTTCTGGATTCTAGCCCGTCTGTGCTTGCGTTCAACCGCCACGGAGGTAACGTGTGTCCAGCACAAATGGGCTATCCATCCACCCAACCGGAGAAACAACATGGAACGCACCGCCACCAACCCAATGTCCGCGACCGAACCGACACCGCTGGCCAGCGCCACGGCGCCGACCACCACGGTGCGGCGATCCGAGTCGATCGCCAAGCTGGCCACGGCCGTCACCAAGGCCGTCGCCGAACTCAAGAACCCGTCCAAGGATTCGATCAACCCCTACTACAACTCCAAGTACGCCGACCTCGCCACGGTTCGCGACGCCGTGCTCCCCGTGCTGGCCCGCCACGACCTCGCCGTGCTGCAGTTGCCCTGCGAACTCGATAGCGCCGCCGCCCTGACCACGCTCCTCACGCATACATCCGGCGAATGGGTCGAGACGACCATCAAGCTCCGGCCGGTGCGGAATGATCCCCAGGGCGTCGGCTCGGCGCTCACCTACGCTCGGCGTTATGCGTTGCAGTCGATCGCCGGGGTAGCCGCCGAAGACGACGACGATGGTAACGCAGCGGGACGGCGCGAACGGGAGAAGGGCGCCGAGGCGAATAGTCGCAAGCCGGCGTCCGAGTCCCCGGCCCTGGCCGGCACGTACACGCAGCAACTGAGCCGGTGCCGCACGCAGGCCGAGTACACCGCATTGTGCAAACGGATCAAGGAGGACATCGCGGCCAAACGCCTCACCAACGGCGACCGCGAGGCCCTGATCGCTGCCGCCCGCGAAACCGCCACCCGCTTCCCGCAAGAACCGGCAGCCAACGGCGTGAGCAATTCACACTGATCGGCTCGAACCGTCCCGTGTTCCATGACCCGCTCTTTCGGCGGCCAGCACTCGTCAATCTTTTCTACAAATCTGTTCGGATTCTCGGAAATCGTCCCGACACTTTGCACGCGTCTTGGGTAGTTACCCTGTAGGGGCATCTTGTGGCGACGAGCCAGCGGGACCGTCGAGGATGCTGTACATGACGACTCGAACGCTGGCCCGAAGGGTGTCTGTCGCGCGGAATCTCCTCGCGGCACGAACGCCTGCCGAGCGAGGCTGGCTCGATCTCGCCGGATGGCTGGCTCGCCTGGAAGAATGCGAACGGGCCGGCCACTTCAATCAGGAGACCGATTTTCCCAGGGCCCTGGCGTTCTATTTGGCCGCTCTGGCCGAGGCCCCGGCTGCGGAGCCGGCAACCGAACCACAAACAAGCGATCCGCGGCCCGTGCCGGCGTTTGTGGAACATCTGCGGATCGGGGACCGCTACCCCGATGTCGCCGCTGCCGCCGGATGGCTTCGCGAGATTGCTTGGCGGGTCGAGTGCGGCATTCCGCGGGTAACCGAGACCGAGTTCGCGGAGTTGGCTGCCTGGTTCGAGGCGAACGAACAGCGGTTGGCGTCCCTGGCCGATGCATCGACCCTGCGGGATGTGGGCTGCGGCCGGAGGACCTGCTGCTGGTCCATTCGGCATGCCCTGCGCGCCGGTCCGCGTGCCGACGGCGCCGGGGAGGTTGCCGAGGTGATTCGGCAGTTGCGGGCGCGTTATGGATCCGGGGTTTGATTCCCGGCCGGATTCGCGACAGGTGCCCACCACGCTGCGGCCGGTGCGGAAGGGGCGGTGCTACTTGAAAACGCGAAGAGGCCCCGCGTGGGGCCTCGTGGGGCGAAACGTGGGCTAACGTCAGCCGGCGGCAGCGACGAAGTAACCCTTCGACGCCTTGGCGAACCGGGACTCCTTCCCCTTCACCGCGATCTCCCGCGCAATCGCGGCATAAAGCGTCGCGTGCGGGGTCTTACCGCCGGGGCTTGTCCAGTAGCCCTTGGTCGCCATCGCCTCGATCAACGCCTTGGCGTTCATCGGCTCCCCGGCCTCGGCAAGCACCCTGGCCGCGGCGTCCAGAGCGCTCATCCGCTTCGGTTCCGTATCCGTGACAGCCTTGGCGGCCTTCTTCTTCCCGCTGGCGACGCTCTTCGAAACCTCAGCGACCTCGCCCTCCTCGGCGGGCGATCCCTCGGCCGCCGCCTCGCCGTTCGGCGTCCCAGCATCGAGGGCTTCGAGCCGGGCCAGTTTCTCCGCGGAGGCCGTGCGGGCGGCCTGCTGTTTCGGCGTCTCCTCGTTCGCCGGTGCCTCGCCGGCGAACACCGCCAGTTTCGGTTTAACCTTGGCGGCCTTGCTCTTCTTCGCGCCGGCCGTCTTGCTCTTCTTCGTACTCATGGTCCTGCTCCAGGGTGGTGCCGGCGGGCGGACATCGCTCGCCGAGCAGGACAGTCATTACCTCGGGTTCGGCGACACATCCAGCGCTGTGAGAGTGGAATTCGGCAGATTCTGTACGCCCGAACATTAACGCGGGAATCGACTTGCAATCATCGAAGTCGATGAACCGAGCCGCGGCAGGCAAAGGTCTCGTCCAGAATTGCCCCGGAATGTTCGAAATCGTTTCGACACTTTCGAACCGAACCGGGTAGTTCCCTTATAGAGGGTGATTGTGCGCGCCCGCTGGGGAGGTCGAGCATGGAAGTCGAGATGCGGCCGATCGGTTCGATCAAGCCTCATGAGAACAACCCGCGGGTCAACGACGCCGGCGTCGAGGCCGTGGCGGCGTCGATCCGGGAATATGGATTCCGCCAGCCGATCGTCGTCGACGAGCAGGACGTGATCATCGTCGGCCACACGCGGTTCAAGGCGGCCCAGAAACTCGGCCTCGCCGAGGTGCCGGTCCACGCGGCCCGCGGGCTCACGGCGGCGCAGGCCCGCGCTTACCGCATCGCCGACAACCAGACCGCCACGCTTTCGCAATGGGACGACGACAAGCTGCCGCTCGAACTCTTGGCGCTCCAGGACGTGAACTTCGACCTGTCCCTGACCGGCTTCTCCGCCGACGAACTGCAGGCCCTGCTCGCGCCGCCGCCGAACGCCGGCCTCGCCGATCCCGATGAAATCCCCGAGCCGCCGGCCGAGCCGATCACGCAGCCCGGCGACCTCTGGCGCCCCGGCCGGCACCGGCTGCTTTGCGGCGACGCCACCAAGGCCGAGGACGTGGACAAACTCCTCGACGGCGCCCCGGCCGATCTACTGCTCACCGACCCTCCCTACGGCGTCAGCTACGTCGGCAAGACCGCCGACGCGCTGACCATTGCCAACGACTCGATGAAAGGCGAGGAATACCGCCGTTTCCTGACGGCGTCGTTCGCTTCCACGAGCCGGCATCTTCGCCCCGGCGGCTCGTTCTACATCTGGCACGCTGACACCGCCGGCCTTCCCACCCGCCACGCCTGCAGCGACGCCGGCCTCACCGTTCGCCAGTGCCTGGTCTGGACCAAGAACACCATGGTCCTCGGCCGCCAGGACTACCAGTGGAGCACGAGCCCTGCTTGTACGGCTGGGCCGAGGGCGCCGCCCACACCTGGCTCTCGGATCGGTGCCAGACCACGGTGCTTGAATTCGACAAGCCGGCCCGCAGCGCCGACCACCCGACCATGAAGCCGGTAGAACTGTTCGCCTACCTGGTGCGGAACAGTTGCCCCAAGGGCGGCCAGGTGCTCGACCCGTTCGGCGGCAGCGGCAC
>DATNET010000378.1:0-4970 GCA_035606745.1 Tepidiformaceae bacterium | reverse complement strand
CGCGGTGGTCAACGAATGCGGACTCCATGACCGCTACACGCACGTGTCGACCGGCGGCGGGGCTTCGCTGGAGATGCTCGAAGGGCGCGAGCTGCCGGGCGTCGCGGCGCTCATGGACGCCTGAAATGCCGAAAGCCATTGCCGAGAAACCCGCCAACATGATCTTCGCTTTCCGCGGCATCCGGATGTACCAGGTGCTGCTCGTGCTGATTGCCCTTGCGACGGGCGTGGGGACCGTGCTCGCGATCAAGGTCTTCGCCGATTCCCGGGCACTCCTCATGCTCCCTGCCGCTGTCCTGCTGGGACTGACGTTCATCTGGACGTTCGGGGGTGCCCTGCGGGCGCCGACTTCGTTCGTGGCCGTGACCCCCGAACTCACCCGGATCCGGTTCCCCAACGGCATCGACCGGACTATTGCCACTTCCGATGTCCTCGGCGCGCGGATCGTCCGCCGAAACATGCTGGGCGGGATCGGTATCCGCACGAACTTCAGCGGCGATGTCGCCCTGGTTACGACCTGGGGCGAGGTCGTCGAGCTCACCCTGCGCAACCCGGTCCGCGTCTGGCTTATCCCGCGCTTGGTCCCGCTCAAAGCGACTCGGCTTACGCTGAGCCTGAAAAATGCCCAAAAAATGGTGGACCGCTTTGGCGAGCCCGCGGCCGCGGCCAGCGTCGCTACCAGCAGCGCCACCAGGACAACCCGAAAGACGAGGCAACGTGGATCTCGAACTCGCTAAGCGGCTCTCCCAACCCGCGGACACGAAAATCATCCTGTGCGTGATGGACGGGCTCGGCGGCCTCGCGCGTGCCCAAACACTTCGCAGCGAGCTCGAAGCCGCGTCCGTGCCCAACCTGGACCGCCTTGCGACACGCTCCGAGGTCGGACTTACCACTCCCGTCGGTCCAGGGATCACGCCCGGCAGTGGGCCCGGCCACCTCGCGCTCTTTGGCTACGATCCTTACCAGTTCGACATCGGTCGGGGCGTGCTCGAAGCGACGGGCATCGATTTTGAGCTCGGTCCGGACGATGTCGCCGCCCGCGGAAACTTCTGCACCCTTGGGCCGAATGGGGCGATTACGGACCGCCGCGCTGGGCGGGTCGCCACCGAGGTCTCGGCGGGCTTGGTGGAACGCCTGCGAGCGATCAAATTGGACGGCGTCGAGACGTTCGTCGAGCCGGTCCGTGACCACCGGTTCGTGCTGGTCCTGAGGGGCGCCGGCCTTGGCGATGAGGTATCGACGACCGACCCGCAACGCGAGGGAGTGGCGCCCCTTCCGGCGACGGGCACGGGCGATCAGTCGCAGCGGACGGCTGAGTTGGTGAACGACTTCGTCAGACAGGCCCACGCGATCCTGGCGGATCAACCAGCGGCCAACGGTCTCACGCTGCGGGGGTTTGCGAAGTATCCGTCCATTCCTGCCTTCCCCGAAACTTGGGGTGTGCGGGCGGCGGCGCTGGCCGTCTACCCGATGTACCGCGGCCTCGCCAAAATCGCCGGGATGACACCGCTCGCCTGCCCCGCTGGCATGCCAGAACAGCTTCGCGTTATTCGCGAGCGCTGGGATGATTTCGATTACTTCTTCGTCCACTACAAAAAAACAGATGCCGCTGGAGAGGACGGCAACTTCGAAGCGAAGTGCCATGCCCTCCAGGAGTTCGATGCATTCCTGCCTGAGCTTTTGGCGCTCAACGCGGACGTACTCATGATCGCGGGCGACCATTCCACTCCGGCGCTGATGGCCGCGCATTCCTGGCACCCCGTGCCGTTCCTGCTCTACTCCCAATTCTGCAGGGAAGGGAATGCCGCCAACTTCAACGAGCAGGAGTGCCTCAAAGGCACTCTTGGCGTGTTCCCTGCAGTGGATGTGATGCCGTTGGCGATGGCCCACGCCCTCCGCTTTCAGAAGTACGGGGCCTAGGAGGCAGAATGCGCAGGCCGTTCATCGCGGGCAACTGGAAAATGAACACCACGCGGACCACAGCCGTTGCACTCGCGAAGGCAGTCGCCGGCGGCGTGTCAGATGGCCGGGTCGACGTCGCGCTTTGCGTGCCGTTCCCACACCTCGGGGCGGTGCAAGCCGCGACCCAGGCGACGGACGTCGCAGTCGGCGCCCAGGACGTGTATTGGGAGCAGCGCGGCGCATTCACGGGCGAGGTGAGCATCGAAATGCTCGAGGAATACTGCCGCTACGTCATCATCGGTCATAGCGAACGCCGCCAGTTCTTTGGAGAGACGGACGGCACGGTCAACTGGAAGTTGACGGCGGTCATGGCTTCGTCGCTCGACCCAATCGTTTGCGTTGGCGAGCATCTCGATGAGCGTCGCGGAGGCCACACCGAAGCGGTGCTCAGCCGCCAGCTCAAGGCGGGCCTCGCGGGCCTGCCGCTCTCGCCTCGGCTCACGATCGCCTACGAACCGATCTGGGCGATCGGCACCGGCGAGACTGCATCCCCCCAGGTAGCCCAGGAAACCTGCGCGTTCATCCGCTCGGTCCTGCGTGAAATCGGGGACACAGCCGCGGATGCCGTCCGGATCCAGTACGGCGGAAGCGTCAATCCCGGCAACGCAGCCAGCCTCCTCTCCCAGCCCGACATCGATGGTGCACTTGTTGGCGGGGCTTCGCTCGACGCGGCACAATTCCTTCCTATTGTTGCCGCCGCCGCCCAGGCGGCCGCCGGATAATGCTTCGCCGCCTCGTTGCCATCGTTGGACCGACGGCTTCTGGAAAATCCCGGATCGCGTTGGATCTTGCGCGCGAGCTCGGGGGCGAAATCGTCAATGCCGACAGCCGTCAGGTCTATCGCGGAATGGACATCGGCACGGCAAAGCCAACCGCCGCCGAGCGTGGCCGAGTCCCCCATCGCATTTTCGATATCGCCGACCCCGCGGATGGCTTCAGCCTCGCGCTCTACCGGGACGCCGCCCGTGCGGCCCTGAATGACATCTGGGACCGTGACGCATTCGCCTGGCTCGTGGGCGGCACGGGGCAGTACGTTTGGGCCCTGCTGGAGGATTGGCAGGTGCCCGAGGTGCCGCCCGACGAAGAGCTTCGCGCGCAACTTGCCGCATTCGCCGAATCGCGCGGCGTCCTCGCGCTTCACGCCCGCCTGGCCGAGGTCGACCCGCTCGCGGCCGAGCGTATCGATGCTCGCAACGTCCGGCGCGTCGTGCGCGCGTTGGAGGTGTTCCAGCACTCGGGCATCCCAATGAGTGCCTGGCAGACGAAAGGCAAACCGGACTTCGAGTTCCTGCTGTTCGGCATCGAACTGCCCCGCGAGGAGCTGTACCAGCGCATCGACCGCCGCGTAGAGGCCATGTTCGCGGGCGGCTTCGTGGCTGAGGTGCAGGCGCTGCTGGACGCCGGTGTGCCCGCTGATGCGCCGGCGATGTCGTCGATCGGCTACGGTGAAGCGGTACGGCAGCTTCGTGGTGAGATCACGCTCGTGGAAGCGATCCAGGCAACGCAGTGGGCCACGCATCGGCTCGCCCGCCAGCAGTCACAATGGTTTCGCCGTAACGACAAGCGCATCACCTGGGTGCACGACGCCCAGGATATCGAAATGCAGGCGAACATCTTCACCGGAGCGTGCACGAACACCATCCGCGGAGAACGCCGCTAAGACGTCCGTTCGTTCCTGGACACCTCTCCAGGACCTACGACAGGCCTTGTGATGAGAGAAAATCCAGGATGTCCTGGATGGTGTGGATGTTTTCGGCGTCTTCATCCCGGATTTCGAACTCGGCATCGTCAGCGAATGCCTCTTCGATGGCGATGGTGAGGTCTACGATGTCCAGCGAGTCGGCTCGAAGGTCGTCGACCAGATTCGCCTCGGGCGTGACTTCGCCGGGCGAGACCTTGAGCTGCGCGACGACAACGTCGCGGACTCGTTCAAACATGGTGGCCATGGACATCTCCCTGCGTGTGCGGCGCCGGACGCCGTTCGGTGTCATTTTTCATGCCCAAAGCGGCCGCCCCGCTCGAGTCAGGCTCTGAGGATGCTACGTCACGGCCGGTATTTGCGGAAGATCACGCAGCCGTTCTGGCCCCCGAAGCCGAAGCCGTTAGCGGCCGCGGCGTTGACCGTGCGCTGCTTCGCTTTGAGCGGCGTGTAGTCGAGGTCGCAGGCTGGGTCAGGCGTTTCGAGGTTGATCGTCGGTGGGACGATGTCGTGGTAAACGGCCAGCACCGCCGCCAGAGCGCCAATCGCGCCGGCGCCACCGAGGAGGTGGCCTACCATCGACTTGGGTGAGCTGATGGAAATTGCGCCGGCCGCCTCGCCAAACGCCCGCTTGATGGCCAGGGTTTCAGAGGCGTCGTTGAGAGGCGTGCCGGTCCCGTGGGCCGCGATATAGTCGATGTCCTCGGGCTGAAGGCCGGCAGCGTGCATGGCCTCAATCATCGCCTCGGCGGCGCCACTGCCATCTTCCAGGGGTGCGGTGATGTGGTAAGCATCGCAGCTCAGCCCGCCGCCGGCGAGTTCCGCATAGACGCGCGCGCCCCGTGCCGTGGCGCGCGCCTCAGATTCGATCACCATTACCGCCCCGCCTTCTCCGAAGACGAAACCATCGCGGTCTGCATCGAACGGCCGGCTGGCGCCTTTAGGATCATCGTTGCGGCGGCTGAGCGCCTTCATGTTGGCGAGTGCCGCGATGGGCAGAGGATGCAGCGCGGCTTCCGTACCGCCAGCCAGCACGACGTCGGCCCTTCCGCTCTCGATGAGTTGCTTGGCCTCGATGTAGGAGTACAGGCCACTGGCGCAGGCGGCGACGCTCGCCATGGCAGGGCCGCGCAGACCGAGATGCATAGAGACCTGGCAGGCGCCCATGTTGGGCGCCATCATCGGAATGTACAACGGGCTCACACGGTTGGCGCCGCGATCCCTGAGCGTGATCGATTCTTCCATCGTGTCGATAGCGCCGCCCGAGCCCGTGGCGATAGCCGAGGCAGCGCGGCTGCGTTCCGAATCC
>DATNET010000303.1:0-4524 GCA_035606745.1 Tepidiformaceae bacterium | reverse complement strand
CTTTTGGGCCGGCGCCCACGGGGCGTTCGCGGTGCTGGCCGCTCTTCGGTACCGGCGGCGCACGGGCGCGGGCCAGGCGATCGAACTCGCCCAGGTGGAGTGCAGTGCGCAGATGTTTCCCCAGGCTGCCCTCGATGCTGCGTGGAACGGTCGCGAATCCGGGTCGGTGGAAAACCGCAGCATCGAAGGGTTCGTGCCGAATGGCGTCTTCCCCTGCGCCGGCGCGGACGAGTGGATAGCAATCAGCTGCCGTTCGGATGAGGAGTGGCGGGCACTTGTGGGGTTCCTCGGTAAGCCAGCCTGGGCGAGCCGGGACGGCCTGGGTACCGCTGCAGAACGCGCCCAACATGAGTCGATGATCGAGGAGCGGCTGGCTGAGTGGACCGCCACCCGGGACCGGGACGAGCTGTTCCACGCCCTGCAGACCGCAGGCGTGACCGCTGGGCCTGTCCTGAATAGCAAAGACGCCGCCGGTGACCCGCACCTTGCAGCGACCGGGGCATGGAAACGGCTTCCGGCGACGGCCGACTACCCGGAGACGGAGTTCGGAGTACCGGCTTATCGTTTCTCGCGCTCGGATGTCGGGTTACGGACGCCGCCGGCCTTGCTGGGCGAGCACAACGACTACGTCTATCGCGAACTGCTCGGCATTGGCGATGAGGAGTACGAGCGGCTCCGAGCCAGTGGGCACATCACCGACACATACGACGCCAACCTCATCGCCACCGCGTGAGATAAGGAGAACAGCATGCGACTCGAAGGTAAATCTGCAATCGTCACGGGCGCCGCGTCCGGGATCGGACAGGCAACCGCGCAACTGCTGGCGTCGGAGGGCGCGACCGTGCTGGCCGTGGACCGTCCAGGCAGTCCGCTCAATTTGACGGCGTCGGGGTCGGCGAACGGTGCGCGCATCACGACCTTCGAGGCCGACATTGCCGACCAGGAATCGGCCCCGCGAATTGTGGCCGCCGCGCTGGAACGCGCGGGGCGGCTGGACATCCTCGTCAACAACGCCGGTGTGGCCGCCAATGCCCTTGCGGAGGTGATGCCACTCGAAGAATGGGACCGCGTCTTTTCAGTGAACATCCGCGGCGTGTTTCTGCTTTGCAAGGCGGCGATCCCGGAACTTCGAACAAGCGGGGCAGGTCGCATCGTCAACATTGCGTCCGTCATGGCCGAGCACACGGACTATGGCCTGAGCGCCTACGCGGCATCAAAAGCGGGCGTGGCCGGACTGACGCGCACGCTCGCGCTCGAACTGGGCAAATTCGGGATTACCGCGAATTACATCCTGCCTGGGGCTATCTACACCGGCATGACCCGGCAGAATTTCGACCAGGAGCACATTCGCACGGTCTGGGAACGGAAATCACCGCTCAAGCGGTTGGGGCAGCCCATCGACATCGCCCGCGGGATCCTGTTTTTGGCGTCGGAGGATGGCGGCTTCGTCACCGGCCAGGGCCTCGTCATCGATGGCGGGCTTACGCTCCGCACGTAGGGCGCTGAGGCGACCGCGGCGCTCGCGACGGGCGTGGGCAGCCATGTAGTCGCATCCCGACAAGGCAGTGTCGGTTGTGATGGGTTCGTCGAATTGGGTGGTGGAGCTGCAGAGGTGGCTTCAAGGTGCGCTTATGGCGCCCGACACCATCTCACGAGACAGGCGACCGTCTCACGTCTAAGCGCCGGCACCGGAGTTATGTTGCCGGCGGTTATGGCGCCGCCAGGCTCTCCACTATCTTCTGCAATCCTCTCACGACCCTTTCGTCGCGAGGCCTCATGTCTGGCTCAAATCGCTTGCCGAGTAGCTCCTGTATGCCAATGACGTACCGAGCAGCGATGGCTATCCGCTGCTCGTCGGTATAGCCTTTTTCTCCCTCAGAGAACCCGCGCGCGAATTCCTTGGAGTATGACTTCGGGTCCAGTTCTTCGCGCTCTCCCCAATTGAATCGCTCCATCTGCGCGTCATAGTCTGATGCCAACCAGAACCTGGAAGAATCCATGGTCAGGATCTCGTCCTGACTCACAATTTTCCCGTCTTTGTTGGTGCCGTGTTCGAATTTTGTATCGACAAGGATGATGCCTTTGCTGCGGAGAAATTGCGCAGCCATACCGAACGCGACCAGCCCGCTATTCCGTATCGTGGTATATTGCGCAGGCGTAATGTAGCCCAGCCGTATCATCTCATCGGGGGACAAGGTCACATCGTGCTCTTCCGACTTCGTCGAAGGAGTGTCCATGACGTATGGCAACGGACCATTCGCGATCAGACCTTCGGGGATTGTGTGCCCGGCAAACATCTTGTCTCCGCGCTTCCAGGCCTGGTAGAGCGACGTCGAAGTTGAACTGGTCGCCATATATGCCCTGAAGATGTTTTCGACCGGGATGAGCTGCAGATTCTCGGCGGCGATGACAACGTCGTTGTCCGCAAGGCCGGGCACGTCGAATTGCGATGTCCCGATTGCAGGCTCGACCAAGCGCCTCATGTAGTTATGGTTCGCGGCGAGGATCTGGTCCTTGAACGGGATTTCGCCTCTGTTGATGTCGTGTGTCGAGATCCGCTGCGTCCTGACCATGAGCCGCAGCGGTATCCCGTCCCGCGTCACAAGCGGAGGGTTCTCGGCTTCGACGACGGTGCCGTCTTTCTTCGTGAATTCGAGTTGTCCGCCGTAGATGGAATCGGAGACTTTACCCGGCCTCACGGTGAAACCCTTCAACGCAGGGATAATCCCCGAATCCAAGAGTTCCTGTGTCGTGCTAACCGTTCCTTCGCTCGCCATGTAGTTGTAGACCAGGTCCAGTGCCTGGTCTTCGCGCAGAAGGTCGTTCGTCATCGTTACTCCCCATGGCTTGCCGCTCGGTAACCTATCCTAAGCCGGCGATCGACGGCGCTCCACCTGCCCCGCGACTCGCAGCGCTCTACGGCCGGCAGGGCGAGTGCGGCGCGCTGGCCGAGCCACGCCGGAGCTGGGCGCGCGCGGCAGCGGCATCGGGCGTATCGCGGTTATGCCGGCGGCGTCGCAGCCAAATGTGGCGGCGTTTGAGTGAGCTAGCGCCGAAGCAGTCACTGGTACCCCCGACAGGACTCGAACCTGTGCCTTCGGCTCCGGAGGCCGACACTCTATCCGCTGAGCTACGGGGGCCCGCCACTCGATCCTACCCCGAGGCCCGGCTAGCCGCATCAGACTTGGCCACGCCCAATCGTGTTTGACGTGACTCTTGCGGCCCGCCACAATCCAGCACGTGCTTGCAAGGGTCCTGAGTTGTGCGGTGATTGGGCTCGAAGGCGAGCTCGTTGAGGTCGAAGTCGACATCGCGCGTGCTCAAAACCCGAACACGACTGTCGTGGGCCTGCCCGATGCGGCGGTCCAGGAATCGAAAGAGCGCGTCCGGTCCGCGGTTCGCAATAGCGGGCTCACGTGGCCGTTCAACAGCCGTATCACCGTCAACCTCGCCCCGGCGGACATCCGCAAGGAAGGCCCCGCCTATGACTTGCCGATCGCGGTCGGTGTGCTGCTCGCGAGCGGCCAGGTGCTGGCGTCAGTCGACGACGCGGTGTTCGTTGGAGAGCTGGCGCTAACGGGAGATGTCCGGCCCACGCGCGGCGTACTTCCAATGGTTGGCCTGGCGCGGGACCGCGGGATGAAGCGCGCGTTCGTGCCGAAGCAGAATGCCGCGGAAGCGTCGCTCGTCCGGGGCATCGATGTGTTCGCCGTTGAGAGTCTCTCGAGCCTCGCCGCTCACCTGCTGGGCTCGGTGCCGATCGACCGTTCGATTCCGGTACCGGCGTCCGAATATGTGCCCGACAATTCGTCCACCACGGACTTTGCGGACGTGGTGGGACAGGAACATGCAAAGCGGGCACTCGAAGTTGCGGCATCGGGCGGACACAACCTGATCATGCGCGGGCCACCCGGCAGCGGGAAGACGCTCCTTGCCCGGGCGGTGCCATCCATATTGCCACCCATGAGCGAAGACGAGGCGATGGAGGTGACGCGAATCTATAGCGTTGCTGCGCTGCTGCCGCCCGGTGCGGGACTCATGCGCATGCCGCCGTTTCGCGCGCCGCACCACACCGTTTCGAACGCCGGTCTCATTGGCGGCGGCTCGATCCCGCGGCCCGGCGAAATCACGCTCTCGCACCGCGGCGTTTTATTCTTGGATGAGCTGCTCGAGTTCGACCCTCACGTCATCGAAATGCTGCGACAGCCACTCGAAGACCGAACGGTCACTGTAAGCAGGGCGAAGATGTCGTGCACGTTCCCGGCGAATTTTGTGCTGGTGAGTGCGTTGAATCCGTGCCCGTGGCAGTTTGAGCTACATTCTGCGCGCCATTCAGAGGCGGAAGCGGGAAGTTGTACTCGACGACGACGCGCAACGAAGCTTTCGCACCGTCCTGTGGCTCGGTGTAGACGACGATCTGTTTCACCAGCAGTCCAACCAGTTCCTGCAACTGCGAGCGAGTGAGGCCAGCGTCCAGCGCAACTCGTAGCCGCTCACGCAGGTCTTCATCCACTACGGGAGCCT
>DATNET010000373.1:0-2658 GCA_035606745.1 Tepidiformaceae bacterium | reverse complement strand
GCGCCAGAACGCGACCGCGGCGAAGACGGCGATGTACACGAGCAACACGCCGAAGCCGCGCCACACCGGTACTCCGCCCGGTGCGCCCGCAAACGGGCTGCGGTCCTGGGCGTTCGTGGAAAGCAGTCCGTTGGCCCGCATCACGGCCATTGCGTTGGCGTTCAGCAGCGCCTCGGGCACATGCGCAAGCCATCCGTGCGCATTTTCGAGTAGTCCTGTGAAGACCCCTTCGAGGAAGAAAAACCCGAGCGAAAAGCCGACGGCCTGCCCCGCCGACCGCCAGATCGTGGCGAACAGCAGCGCCATCAACACGAACGGCAGTACGGCATAGGCCGTCCGCGCCAGGCTCGCGAAAACGTCGAGCACACGTTCGACCGTGAACACGCCGAAGGGGAGGTGGTAGAGATGGCTGAACCAGGCGCTGCACAACAACGCCACGGCGAAGCCAGCGGCAAGCACCATAACCGCGAAACCGATGCTGACGACGAGCTTGGCAGCGACAAACTGCCAGCGTTTGACGCCTCGGGCTACCACCACCCCCACCGTGCGCCAGTCGTACTCGTTCCCCATCATCGTCGCCGTGAACACCACACAGACCAGCGTGAGGAAGAACCGCTCAAGCTGAAGGCCGTACGGCACGACGTTCTTGAACGACATCGCTTCGCGCTGCGCGAGGTAATCGAGCTGCCCCCCAACGCCCGCCTCGGGACCGCCACGGAGGCGCAGCCAGAGGATGACGTAGAACATCAAAACCAGCAGGCAGAGCACCACCACGAGGATGTAGGTCATGCGCCGGTGCAGCGTTTTGAACAGTTCGGCGCGGAGCGCGTCACGCATTCGACGACGCCTCGCCCGTGAGTTCGAAGAACACCTCTTCGAGCGTGTGCCGCACAGGCCGCACGAGCGACGCATAGTGGCCGTTTTCGGCGAGCAACCGGTTGACCGCAGCCGCGTCGCCATCGGCGCGGTCCAGCAACAGCGCCCCGTCCCGGACGGTCGTGACCGGGCCCCACTTCGATGCTCTCAACACACGTTCAGCGCCCGCCACGTCGGCCACACGGACTTCAAGCTGGCTGCCGGCGGAGATCAGCTCCTTTGTCCCGCCGCTCGCCACGATCAGTCCGCGTTGGAAGATCGCCACCGCATCGCACACCTGCTCGACTTCGTACAGCAGGTGGCTGCAGAGGACGACGGTCCGGCCCTCGGCCGCGAGTTCGGGGATGAGGTCCCGGACCTCGCGGGTGCCCTGTGGGTCGAGACCATTGGTCGGTTCGTCGAGCACGATGAGGTCGGGATTGTTGAGGATCGCGCAGGCGATCCCCAGCCGTTGCTTCATCCCGAGCGAATACGTTTTGAACCGGCGGCCGGCAGCCTCGGACAGGTTCACGCGCTCCAGCGCTGCCTCGATCCCCGCCGCGCCCGGGCCCGGCGCATACATCTCGAACATGCGGAGGTTGTCACGGCCGGAAAGGTACGGTACGAATGCCGGCGTTTCCACCACCGCGCCGACCCGCCGCAGCAACCGCGATGCATTTTCAGCGAGGGCTTCCCCGAACAGCCGGACATCGCCAGCGTCCGGGCTGACCAGCCCGAGCAGCATCCGCACCGTCGTCGATTTGCCCGAGCCGTTCGGCCCGAGCGCGCCAAAGACCTGGCCGCGTTCGACCGCAAGATCGATCCCACGCACCGCCTGCGTCGCGCCGAATGCCTTGTGCAGGCCGCGCGCTTCGACCACGTACTCAGGCACGCGCACGCTGCCCCGGCCGTTGATCAGCCGCCGCCAGGGTCATCCGGGGGAATCGCCGGAGGGCGATAAACGCAGCTTCGAGGCAGCCTTGAGGTCGTGATGGAGGAGGTCGAAGTCCGGCTTCTTGATCTCGTGGAGGTTGCCCTGGTAGGCGAACGTCCAGTGCGCTTTGGGCCAGCGCTGCGTCCACTCGAACCGTTCATGGTAGGGCTCGGCGTCGAGCCAGTGCTCCTCGGCGACCGTCACCACCGGCTCGATCCCGGCGCGGTAGGGGTACAGCTCGTCCGGCTTCTTGCTGTTCGTCCAGATGCGCGTGCGCTCTTCCGTGACGGGCGTCGTCACGCGGGCGATGGCCGCGAACTGCTTCCGTCCGGTGACGTAGAACGCCAGCATGTCGCCCGGGGCAATGCTGTTCGCCATCACCCTGCGCGTGCTCTTGAAGCCCTGCAGGGTGAACCCCATCTCTTTGGTTTTTTCGAACACCTCGGGTCCGCCAACGACGATCCAGTACCGTGCCATGCCAGTATCCTCGCCTTACAGGAATGATGAGGCCGCGCCACCTCCGTCCGGCTCAGGCCGGCGGCCCAAGGCCAACGGCCAACGGCCAAGGCCAACGGCCCAAGGCCAACGGCCCAAGGCCCAGGGCCCAGCCCGGCCGCCCAGCTTAACGCGGTTCCCAGTTGCCAGTGTAGCCGCGGACGAGCACGTCCGGGGCAAATATCTCAACCTCGCTCGCGCGCAGGCGAAGCGCGTCGCTCATGCTCTGCGCACCACTCCCGCCAACCGCCGCGAGCCCGCCGCCGCCGATGATCACCGGCGCGATGAACGCCCACACTTCGTCCACGTGTCCGCCATCGAGCAGCGAGCCGAGGACTGAGGCACCGCCTTCCGCCCAGATCGACATGACGCCA
>DATNET010000367.1:0-5900 GCA_035606745.1 Tepidiformaceae bacterium | reverse complement strand
GGTCGCGAACTGGACGCGGGGCTCTACGCCGGCCGCGGCGAACCAATCGTCGACAAGCTGAGTAAACGGGACCAGTTCAGTAGGCCGAGTTCGGACCCGCGACGCTCCTCCGCGAAACGCAACGAACTTCTCTTCGGCGAGCCGCTCTGGCGTGACCGGGTCGCCCAACGCTCCGAGATGGTGCCCGGGTGGCGCGATTCCGATGAGACGCTCTTCGAATACCGGCACCTTGGTCAATGCCATTGCCGGGTTGCTCTTGCTGTGGAATCCGAGGTCTGCGGCGCCCTCTGCTACGGCAGTATCGACCTGTGAGGGGTCATTGATAATCGCGACCCCGCAGGTGATGCCCGGAAAACCTCTTCGAAATGCCGCACAGATCCGTGGGACCAGGAACTCTCCCGCCGTCGTGGCGGCGGCGATCGCGAGGTGGCCGACGGCTGGAGACTGCTCATCCGTCAACGCGCTCGCCAGTGCGTCGCTCTGCTCGAACATGCTCAGGCCGTATTCGTACACCACCCGGCCGGCCGGGGTGAGGTGCACCTTTTTGCCGATCTGCTCCACCAGCTTTGCACCTGTCAGCTGTTCGAGTTGGCGGACATGCTGATGGACGGTGGGCTGCGCGAGGAACACCGAGGCGCCGCCACGGGTGTAGCTCTGGGCGTCCGCCACGGCCACGAAGCTTCGGAGCAGGTGCGGTGGGATGTCAATCATTGCGTTCTCCGGTGATTTTCATCGCGACGTTCGTAGTATACAGGGCATCGGTTCGGTCACTATTATCTGCGCATGCCAGACCACGATGTTGCGAGCCCATCGCCCCTTGCCGGGATTCGGGTCCTCGATTGCTCGACGGTATTGGCCGGGCCTCTGGCGGCGACGTTCCTCGCGGAATTCGGAGCCGACGTCGTCAAGGTCGAGTTGCCACCGCCGCCCGGCTACAAGCGCCCCATTGGCCGCTTACAGGAAGAACGCAACAAGCGCTCGGTCACCATCGACCTTCGTCGAGAAGAGGGACAGCAGCTGTTGTTGCGCCTCGCCGAGACCGCTGATGTCCTCGTGGAGAACTTTCGGCCGGGCACGATGGAGCGCTGGAACATCGGGCCAGACGTCCTTCTCGAACGCAACCCACGCCTCATCATTCATCGCCTCAGCGCCTTTGGGCAGACGGGGCCATGGAGCCAACGCACCGGCTACGACCGGCAGGCGCAGGCTCTTTCCGGGGCGACCTGGGTCACCGGACTGCCGGATTCTGAACCGGTGCGCAGCGGCTTCGCGACAGCCGACTACCTCGCCGGTATCTGGGGCGCATTCAGCATCCTGGTGGCCGCCTATTGGCGCGATACGCGCGACGGAAGCGGGCAGGTCTCGGACCTCGCGCTCTTCGAGCCAATCTTCAGGGCAAGCGAATCCTCACTGCTCGCCTACGCGATGACGGGCGAAGTAAGAGGACGCACGGGCAACACCAACCCGCACGTCGTGCCCGCCAAGAACTTCTCAACCAGCGATTCCGTGCTCATCGCCGTCAATGCGAATAACGACCGACAATGGGCTCGCCTGGCACGAATGGTAGGGCGCGATGACCTTGCCGAAGATGACGACTACCGCGGCCAACGCCGATGGGCCCACGCCGACGAGGTCTACGGGATCCTCGACGAGTGGTTCGGAAGCCACACGCTCGCCGAGGCAGAGCAAGCGCTCTCCGACGCCGATGTCCCATTCGCACCCATTCTGAACATCGCCGGAATCGCTGAGCACCCGTTGTTCCGCGAGCGCGCTACAGTCGATGTCACGCTTCGTGATGGCACGACCGTGCCAATGGTCGGCGTCTTTCCGCGCCTTTCGAAGACACCCGGTGCGGTAACTTCACCGGCTCCTATGCCGGGGGAACATACGCGCGAGGTCCTTTCGGCGGCGGGACTCTCCACAGACGAAATCGCACGGCTCGAGCGCGAGGGCGTGGTTAGCGTGCCGGAGGCGCCGGCATCAACGGAAACCCGGTCAGAGATCATTTGAGCACAACTTCGTACACATCCGGGGGAGGTAAACAAAAATGAATGGACGTTTCGCGGCGAACAGGTTGACGCGCCGGAAGCTTCTCGCGGGGAGCGGAATGACGCTGGCGGGTGCGACCGCCCTTTCCATCGTCGGCTGCGGCGGCAGCGACAACAACAACACGCAATCTGGCTCGCCCACAAGCAGTGCATCGAAATCCGCATCGGCGAGCGCTTCCGCGGCGCCAAAGAAGGGCGGGACGCTGACTGCCGCGCAAACGGGCGACTCAAGCTTCAACACTGGCTACCCGTTCTCCGGCATCGCGGAGAACACCTACACCCAGGACATCCCGGTCGAGCCGTTGATTCGCTACGCCGACAGTCTCAAGCCCACCAATGTCCTGGTGGACCAGTTCGAATACAGCGCGGACGGAAAGTCACTCACCGCCCGCCTGCTTCCCAACCTGAAGTTCCACAATGGCCAACCGGTGACGCCAGACGACGTGTTTATGGGCGTCGAACTCATCAACGACCCCGCGAAGTTCGGGATTAAGGCCGCGTTCCAAATGGCGTTCCTGGCCAAGAACGTTACCAACATGACTGCCGTCGACGATCGCACGATGACCTTCCAGTTCGCTCAAAGCTTGCCGAACATGAACGACTTTTTCGCGCAGCTCCCCGTCACCCAGCGTGCAGCGTTCGATAACCTCAAGGCTGGCAAGGATGTCCAGGGCACTGGGCCATTCAAGTTCGTTTCATGGACGCCAAACGTGTCCATCAACTTCGACCGTAACCCCGATTGGCATGGCGCCGGCACAGACGGCCAACCATACCTGGATCACATCGTGGTCAAAGAATTCGCCGATTCACAATCCGAAGCCCTGGCCTATCAGGCAGGCGATATCGACCTTGTGCTTGGCGCGGACCCCACCACCGCCGTGACCTACAAGGACAAAGGCCTGACCTCCGTCGCGCCCAAGTCTGGGCTCACCTATTGCGGGATGAACGTCACCAACGCGGCGTTGAAAGACCCGCGCGTGCGCCAGGCTCTCTTCCTCGCGGTCGATCGGCAGCGCTTCGTCACGGAGCTCCGCAACGGTTTCGGGAACGTCACCGTTCAGCCGTGGCCGAAATCGTCGCCAGCCTTCGACCCTGCCCTGGAGAGCGCGCATTACGACCCCGAAAAGGCGAAGTCTCTTCTCAGCGAGGCGGGTTTCACGCAGGATAAGCCGCTGCCGCTGAATTCGCGCTCGCCAGACTACGACAATTACGCAGCGCTCCTGAAGCAGAACTTCGATGCCATCGGGGTGAAGGTGGACATCGTCCCGATGGAGGCTGGTGCGTTCACTGCCCTCCTCCAAAAGCGCGGGTTCGAAGGACTCTGGGCCACCACGCACGCGTACAGCGATCTCGCGCCCATCACCAATCTTGAGGTGACCTTCCCGTATCGGATCCCGAACATCAGCTATTACGACACTCCGCAGTACGAGGCGATCATCAACGCGCTTAAGGCGCTAGACCCGCTGAGTGACGAGGCCAAAGTGCAATACAAAGCGTTCAACCAGCTCTACCTCAACGACCCCTGGATGATCCCCATGTTCCCGGCGACGCGTATCGACCTCATTGGGTCGAAAGTGCGAGGATATGGCGAATATTTTGTCACCCCTGGTGAATCGCCCAACTTTGCGAAAATCTGGAAGACCGGATAGCGAATCGCGCATTCATGGCCGGATACATCGTTGGACGAGTCCTGCAGGCGATACCGGTGCTGTTCCTGGCCAGTATCGCCGTCTTTCTCGTGCTCAGGCTGGTCCCCGGCGACCCCGCGACGCGGCTCGCCGGCCAGGATGCCACACCTGCGCAGGTCCAGCAGATTCGCAAGGAGCTCGGCCTCACCGATCCGCTCCCGGTGCAATATGGCCGGTGGCTGGATGACCTTGCCCACGGGAACCTCGGGACGTCGCTCAGCAGCGGCTTGCCCGTCAGCCACCTCCTCGCGCTGTCGTTCCCGCCAACCCTCGAACTGGCCGTGGCGTCGTACATCATCGCCCTGCTCATTGGGATTCCGCTCGGAGTGCTCGCGGGAGCGCGGCCCCGCGGAGCGTGGGACTGGGTGCTCTCCGTTTATTCGGTATTTGCCCTGGGCGTACCCCACTTCATGTCCGGCATCTTGCTGCTCCTCGTATTCACCGTTTGGCTTCACTGGCTGCCGGTGGGTGGCCAGGTAGCCTTCACAAATAGTCCATTGGAATCAATCAAATACCTCGCCCTCCCGTCGCTCGCCCTGGGCGCAGGAGTAGCCGCCGTGCTGGCCCGCTACACACGCACAGCACTCGCCGATGTCATGGACATGGACTTTATCCGGACCGCTCGCGCTAAGGGGCTCGAACCCCGCGTCGTGGTGATCCGTCACGCCCTCCGGAACGCCTTAGTCCCCGTCATTACCATCAGCGCGCTCCAGATCGGTGGACTGCTGGCGGGAGCAATCGTGATCGAACAGGTCTTCACAAGGCCCGGCCTCGGCCGCCTGATCATCAACGCGATCAACACACGCGATTACCTGGTCATTCAAAGCACCCTGGTCATCTTCGTCGCGATCTTCGTCGTTGTGAACCTCCTGGCCGACATAGCCTACGGTTTGGCCGATCCCCGAGTCCGTCGTTCGTGACGACCGAAGCAGTCGGCCAGCAGCCCCGCGATTCCTGGCACATGCGCAAACGGCGTGAATCGATGTTGTTCAGCGTCGCCTGGCGCGTCTTGCGCAATCCCCAGGGAACGATCGCCGTCGCTGGCTTGATCGTGCTCCTCGTCCTTGCGATCTGGGCCGGGGCGATCTCGGGCGCGGACCCTCTCCAGGGAAATGCGTCCGGGCGGCTGCTGTCGCCGTCGTGGAGCCATCCCTTTGGGACGGACGAGCTACGCCGTGACCTGCTCGCCCGGACGCTCTATGGCCTCCGCGCATCGCTCGAAGTCGCGATCGGCGCGGTGGCCCTTGGCGCGGCGGTGGGGACCTGCATTGGATTCATCGCTGGATACGCCGGACGCCTCGGCGACGCCGTCGCCATGCGGGTCGTGGATGCGCTGCTCGCCTTTCCCGGGCTCTTGACTGCACTCGCAATCCTCACGATTCTCGGTCCCGGTTCGCGAAATGTAGCGATTGCGATAGCGGTCTTCAATGTCCCGGTGTTTGCCAGGCTGGCGCGCGCACAGATGATCGTAGAGAAGCAACGCGACTACGTGTTCGCCTCGCGTTCGCTCGGCGCCGGCCCATTGCGCCTGATTTTCGTCCACATCACCCGAAATGCTATCGCGCCGCTCCTCACTCAGATGGCCCTTGCCATGGCGGCGGCGGTCATCATCGCGGCATCCTTGAACTACCTCGGACTGGGCCAGCGACCCCCCGAACCGTCGCTTGGCGGGTTGCTCAACGCATCGCGAGCGTATTTGCAAACATCCTGGTGGTATGCGCTGTTCCCCGGCGTCCTCCTCGCCTTTCTGCTGCTCTGCCTGAACTTCCTCGCTGACGCGATCAACGAGGCCACCAACCCCTACGCATCGAACCGGCGGTAACCGCACGCCGCATTCCAGTCAGGCCCGAACGACGATCACAATCAAGTAACCGTGGTGTGGCCGGTCCGGTTCTCTCGCAGCCACGATGCCGTGATCGTTGATCCAAACGGCCTCCCCGCCGATGGGCTCGGCAAAGTGGTGGACTCAGGGCCGCCAGCCTGACGCCCCTGTGAAGCATGTCTGGGTACGCCGTGGCGATATCTCGGCCCCGTGCTGGAAAGCGACCGCCAGGCCGTCATCACCGGCAACGCCGTCACTGCGGGACTGTCACCGTTGGGACATCGCCGGGGACGAAGTCGACTACGCCGGCGATGTCTTCCGTGCGAAGTGGTGGACCCAGGG
>DATNET010000361.1:0-4405 GCA_035606745.1 Tepidiformaceae bacterium | reverse complement strand
CAACGCACCCGTCTCCACGGCTCGGCCTTCCAACATCGGTAGCCCCACAGCATCTTCCGATGGCGCCACGAGGAGCCATGGCCGGTACTCCCGCGCAACCTCGCGTTCGAGCGGCTCGCGCGAAGCGGTATCCCCAACGATCGCGACCTCGCGGTGCGGCGCCAGTGCGAACTCGACACCCTGCAGCAACGTCCCGAACCCACTGGCTGCCTGCACCAGATGGTCAGAGACCAGGCCCACGACCTCGTCGACGTAGCCGCCCCATTCCGGACGATCGTAGTAGCGGCCGAGCCATTGGCCGAGCAGCGCGGCCGCCCCGTTGCCGCTTGGAGTAGCGGCGTCGAAAAGCGGTTTCTGGCGGACCAGGAGCTCCTCGCCACCCGCGCCAGCCTCGAAGAATCCACCCAAGGCTGCGTCGTGGAACCGCGCGAGGATGTACTCGAACAGCTCCCGTGCCCAGCCAAGCGTGGTTAATTCGCCGGTAAGCTTGAACAGCTCGACGAGGCCAAGCCCGTAATACGCGTAGTCTTCGAGCAGCCCGTCGACGCTTGCGCGTCCGGCCTTGTACGTGTGCAGCAAACGACTTTCCCGCCACAGACGCTGCCGTACGAACGCCGCATTTGACCGGGCAATCCGCCCGTAGCGCTGGTCGCCAAGCACGCGGGCTGCTTCCGCGAATGCCGCGAGGGCGAGTCCGTTCCACGACGTGAGCTGCTTGTCATCGAGCCCGGGCCGGACCCGCTCCCCGCGAGCGGCCAGCAACTGCGCACGGATGGCCGCGACCTTCGACGCAAGTTCGTCTTCCGCGATGCTGAACTTCTCGGCGACCACCCGCGGCTCCGCGGCTCGCGTGAGCACATTGCGGCCGGTCAGCTCCGGGTGGTGGGGGTCCGTGAAGTTCCCTTGGGCCGTTACGCCGAACCAACTACAGGCGAGCTCCGCATCGGCGCCGGTGGCAGCCTCAACCTCCGCCGTCGTCCAGACGAAGTACTTCCCCTCAATCCCTTCGCTGTCCGCATCCTGCGCCGCATAGAATCCCCCCTCGGCGTCGAGCATCTCTCGTTCGAGGTAGTCCAGGGTCTCCCGCACGATCCGTTCGAAACGCGCCTCCCCGGTAATTTGGAACGCGTGCAGGTAGACGCGAGCGAGTTGCGCATTGTCGTAGAGCATTTTTTCGAAGTGCGGCACCAGCCATCGCTCGTCCACGCTGTAGCGCGCGAAGCCGCCACCGAGCTGGTCATACATGCCGCCGCTGGCCATCGCATCCAGCGTGTGAAGGACCATCGCAACGGGCCGCGTCGCTTGCTGTTCCGCCTCGCCGATGCTGCTGCCGTACGCGAGCAGAAACTCCAGGTTCGCGGGGCCCGGAAACTTCGGCGCCATCCCGAAGCCGCCCCACGTCTCATCATAGTTTCCGGCGAAAACCGCCGCCGCTTCCGTGGTCATCTCATGAGTGAGCGGGATTCGCCCGGGCGCCGGCCGTTGGCTCGCCTTCCGGAGATGTTCGGTGATGGCTGTAGCGGACGTCATGAGCTCCGCGCGTTCGTTCGTCCATTTGTCGTGAAGCACTTCGAGCACGCGAGGAAACCCCGGACGGCCATAACCGTCATCCGGCGGAAAGTACGTCCCGGCATAAAACGGCCGGCCATCGGCCGACATGAAGACCGTCATCGGCCAGCCGCCCTGGCCGGTGAGGGCCTGAACCGCCGTCATGTAGACGCTATCGATATCCGGGCGCTCTTCGCGGTCAACCTTGATGCTGACGAAGTAGCGGTTCATCAGCTCCGCTATGGCCGGATTTTCGAACGACTCGTGCGCCATCACATGACACCAGTGGCATGCGCTGTAGCCCACCGACAGCAGCACTGGCTTGTCCTCAGCGCGTGCCTTTTCGAACGCTTCCTCGCCCCATGGAAACCAATCGACCGGGTTCGACGCGTGCTGCAAAAGGTATGGGCTCGTTTCACCCGCGAGCCGGTTCTGGTGGTCGCCCGATGCGTTCAAGGTTGCGCTCCTACGAGCCGTGGTGGCCCCTCCAACGTAAGCCCTAAAGCGGACCGATGCGACCCTTGCTATCAGAACATGCGTTCGCTATCGTTGTCCATCAGACAGGGGGTGCCCGATGAAACGAGACGCAATCACGGAACTATTCGACTACACGGGTTGGGCGTGGGAGCGCTTCGAACGCGTGATCGACGGCCTTCCTGAGAGCACGTACGCAAGCCCGGTTGCTGGCTCCGGCTGGCCGTCGATTGCGGCGTGCACGACCCACTTCGTCGCCGCCTACGACGGGTGGATCAACCACGAATTCGGCGGCCTGAACATGGGGCAGACGACATATCCAGGAGCCTTTCCGGAGCCAGTGAACTCGTGGGCAGACATGAAGTCTTATTACGGGCGCTGTCGAGATTCCTTTCGCGGAGCAATGGCACTTCCCGACGAAGACTTTTACGCGAAGAAGACCTACCACCTCCAGGACAACGCCGGCGACCCGGCCGAGGAATTGAGCCCCGCCGACATCCTTGCAAATCTCGTCATTCATGAGCGCGGCCACCACGGCGACCTCAACACGCTCTTCCACCAGTTGGGTGTGCGAAGTTTCATAGTAGACTTCCGCTACTTCACTACCCGGCGGGCCGACTTCGTCACGGACGACTGACCCCGGCCGGCGGAGGAATCCTTTTGGCCGCAGACCTGACGATCCGTAATGCCCGCATCATCGATGGCACCGGCGCCCCATCATTTTCCGGCGACGTCGAAATCTCCGGGGGCCGGATTAACCGCGTGGGCGAGGTCGGCGCGGGCGTGCGCGAGTTCGATGCTCGCGGCCTCGTGCTCTGCCCGGGCTTTGTCGATACGCACTCACACGATGATGGCGCCTTCATCCGCTACCCGGGCATGGAATTCAAGCTCGCGCAGGGCGTGACGAGCGAGGTCAGCGGCAACTGCGGATTCAGCTCCATCCCCAACGAGCCCGGCCGCACCTACATGCCCGGCGACATCGTCGGCGGCTCCTCTGCCGACTGGACCGACCTCAATAGCTATTTCTCCGCCTGCATGGCGCGGCGCCCGGCCATCAACAACATGATGCTCGTCGGCCACAATCGTGTGCGCGCCTCAGTCGTCGGTCTCGAAAAGCGCTCCGCAACTCCCGGCGAACTCGCCGAGATGCGAGGCCACGTATCGCGTGCCCTGGAACAGGGCGCATGCGGGTTTTCCACCGGACTTATCTACGAGCCAGGGCGCTACAGCGATACCGCCGAAGTGGTTGCACTCGCGGCCGAATGCGCCGCCTACGACGGCCTCTACGCCACACACATGCGCAACGAAGGCGACCACCTGCTCGAAGCTGTGGATGAAGCGCTGACCATCGCGCGATCCGCCGGTGTGGGTCTTCACATCTCGCACCACAAAGCGGCCGGAAAGAAGAACTGGGGCCGCGTCGGTGAATCACTCGCCGTCGTCGACCGCGCAGAGTCAGAAGGCCTCTCGGTCACGCTGGATATCTACCCCTACACCGCCGGAAGCGGGCCGATGTGGCAGTACGTCAACCTCGAACACATCGACCCCGAGTGGGCGACGAACTTGATGATCAACAGCTGCCCGGATGACCCATCGCTCGAAGGAAAGCGGATTCCCGCAATCGCCGCAGAACGAGGCTGGGAACTCACCGAAGCCGTGCGAGAAATCCTGACGAGCGCCCGGGGAAAACAGGTCATCTGCACCCACTTCGTCATCGACGAAGCTGATATCGCGACCAACCTGCGGCATCCGCGCGTCATGATTGGCTCCGACGGAATCCCAGACCTCAAGGGCCGTCCGCACCCCCGGCTGTTTGGCACGATGCCTCGCGTGCTCGCCAAATACGTTCGCGAAGAACAGGTGCTGCCTCTCGAAGAGGCGATCCGCCGAATGACCAGCCTGCCATGCGACCGCTTCGGGCTTGCGAGCCGCGGCCGCATCGAGGAGGGCTACCACGCGGACCTCGTGCTCTTCGACCCCGAAAACGTCCAAGATCTCGCCACCTACGAAGAGCCCAAGCAGGAGCCCGCCGGCATCGAGATGGTCATCGTCAACGGCCAGGTCGCATGTGAAGGCGGCACGCACACGGGTGTGGGCGCGGGACGAATGCTGCGCTACCGCCGGGAAAACGCGTAGCCCCGCGGATATCGGCAGCCAGGTGGTCCCGCACCATTTCTGCCACCCCTGCGCCGCGATCGAAAGGGCATCGAATCGTCGACCCCTCGTACTTCATCGAGTCATGCACATCCCGCACTGCGTCCCACGTGGCGCGCTCAATTGAGCAGCCTCCCGTATAGTCCAACTCACACACCATCCGCCCGGAGAAAATGTACATGCCACAGCAGATGCCCGCCCTCGCCCTCGCCGCCGTCGCTGGACGCCG
>DATNET010000335.1:0-3201 GCA_035606745.1 Tepidiformaceae bacterium | reverse complement strand
CGGCGTCGAAATCGGTGGCTGGACGGCAAGTTTTGGGTACACGGCCCCGTTCGCAGTGACCGGCAATCCCGTGCTGGTGATGCCGATCGCGTGGGAGCCATGGGACGGTGCCGAAGTGCTGCCAGTCGGCGTGCAGCTCGTCGGCCGCCGCTGGTGCGAGCCAGAGCTGTTCGCGGTCGCCCGAGCGCTCGAACAGCTGACAGGCGGCGTCCGACGGCCGCCCGGGTACGACTAGGTCCGAGAAAGTACGGTCGGCCCGGACCCGCGTCTGGGGTTCGGGACTATTGCCCCAGAAAGACTGGACAGAACGCCCGTGTGCCCGCGCCCGAGGTTGAGCCAGGATTGAGATGAAATCGTCACAGTCTCAGCGCAGATTTCGGTAGCAAATCTCTGCCGGAAGTCTACCTTGTGGGGACTGATTTGGAGCTAGCCCCGGGTGGGGTGGCAGGAGGTCTGCGTCATGCACATCGATGTTATCGAATTCGAACTGATTTGCCCGGAACACGGGACGCAGAAGACCATCGTGCCTGCCCAGCTTCCGTGGCCAAAGTGCTGCGTGCATTGTTTTCTGCCGCTTAGCAGCCGCCGGGAACTGCGGCGTTTCCGAATGGATGGCCCACTCCAGAGCGACGTGCCCAGCGAGGCGTGGATCGGCTAGGACTGGTCACTCTGTCAGGTTCGATCACGCAGGTGAGGTGGCACCTGCGTGCGGCCGCGATGGCTCTGTGCCGAAACACTGCGCCCTTAAGCGGGCGCGCTCCGAGCTTCGACGCCCTTAATCGCCTGCGAGTAGTGGCTCTCGCCGTGCTGAGCGACGAGCATGAACAGTTCGCCGATATTCGCCGCAAAGACCGACCAAGGCATGTTGCGAAGCGGCTCGGCGAGTTGCTCCACGGTGAGTTCGGAGAGCAGCTTCAGCACTCGCGCGCGCACCTCCGCGCCGAGCGCGACGATCTGGTCGAAGGTGAGGTCGTGGTGGTCGGCGAGCCAGGTGTCGTTCCTGGCGTGGATGATGGGCAAGAATACATCGCTGCTTAGCCGGTTGCCTTCGGCGTCGAACAGCACCGGATAAGGGAACTCTTCGCCCGCCACCTGGCGTCGAATGGCTTCAACGATCTGCTGTTCGGGGTCGATGATGTGAAGGAAGTGGTCGCCGGCGGTCCATTCGACCTCGGCGTTGAGCGCGCTGTTTGTGGCTGGCCGGCTGCGCTCGGCCGCGCTCATCGCGGCGTAGGTTTCCAGCAACGATGCCCGGCTTCGATTGAGTCTCGCTTCGATTTCCCAGCGTTCCACGGGGACGGTACCTCCAGGACTCGGTGGACGTGGGCTCACACCAGAGGGCGTGCGTGGAGCCGGGACTGCGCGATCATCACCCTCGCGCGGCTGTTCCGCGTCAGCTTCCCGAGAGCGCTCCCTCCTTCGCGTACTTGAAGTGCATGCGCCCGTGATCGGCGTTGGCGGCCATGATGCCCCCGACCGTGCTATCCGCCCATGGCGTGCCAGGGATCGTGGAGGCGAGTTGCTCATCCGTCAGTTCCGCGAGCAGGCCCAGCGTGTCGGCGCGCACCTTCAGGCCGGCGCGCACGAGCTCGCCGAGCGGCTTTCCACGGTGCTCGTCTGCCCAGGTTTCCGTCCACTTGTGGATTCCAGCCATCACCTCATCGCGCGACTGAGCGGTGCCGTCTTTGTTGAGGCGCTGGGGCATGCCCTGTTCGCCTGCAACGTGCCGCCGAAACATCGCGTTCCAGTTCTGTTCGATCAAGGTCGTGTGGATGAAGTGGTCGGCGTAGGACCATGACTTGGAGGAGTCGTGCTCACTCTCCGTCCGGGCCCGGAAGAGGTCGTCTTCGCTCATCGCGGACAGCGTTTCGAGCAGCCAGGCGCGGTCCCTGTTCAACTTCACTTCGATTTCGATGCGGTCCACATTGGCCTTCTTTCGCGGTGGAGACGTCCGGAGAGTGTGTGCGGCAGGGGCAGGCAGCTTTCGCCCGCCTGCCCCTGCCACTGTTTGTCGTATCAGCTCAGTCGAACATCAAGACGGTTCGGGCCACCTCACCAGCTTTCATCGCGCGGAACGCTTCGTTAACATCTTCCAGACGACCGCGGCGCGTGATCATTTCGTCGAGTTTGAGCCGTCCCTGGAGATAGAGGTCGATGTAGCGTGGCATATCCTTGCGGAAGCGGTTCGAGCCCATCGTCGAGCCCTGGATCTTCTTTTCCGAGAGGAACGATGGGCCATCGAGTTCGATTTTGGTGCCCACCGGGATCATGCCGATGATCGTGGCCGTGCCGCCGGGCGCAAGCACTTCGAACGCCTGCTCGGCGGCGCGCTTGTTGCCGATGGCTTCAAATGAGTATTCAACGCCGCCACCGCTGAGGTCGCGCACGGCCTGGACGGCATCGTGCGAAGAGGCATCGACGACGTGCGTGGCGCCGAGTTCCTTCGCCGTCTTCAGTTTGTCCTCGACCATATCGACGGCGATGATCTGCCGGGCGCCGGCGATGAACGCACCCTGGATGGCAGCGAGGCCCACGCCACCACAACCAAAGACCGCAACGCTCGATCCCGGCTCGACCTTTGCGGTGTTGAGCGCCGCGCCGACGCCCGTCATGACGCCGCAGCCAATCAGGGCAGCGCGGTCCATGGGCATGTCTTCGCGAATTTTCACGACGGCGTTTTCGTGCAGAAGCATCTTTTCGGCGTAGCTCGAGATGCTGAGGAATTGGAACACCGGGTTGCCGTTCCAAGTGAACATCGGCGTGCCGCCGCCCATGGGCCGCCCCGGCTTGGACTGGCAGAGGTTCGGTTTGCCACTGAGACAGTTGTCGCAATGGCCGCAGAAGACGGAGAGGCAGGAGATTACGTGGTCGCCGGGCTTCACATATTCAACGAGGCTGCCCACCTCTTCGACGATGCCGGCAGCTTCGTGCCCGAGAATCGCCGGTGCGGGGTAGGGATAAAAGCCATCCACGAAATGGAGGTCGCTGTGGCAGACGCCGCTGGCCACGGTGCGGACGACGATTTCGTGGGCCTGGGGCTTATCGATTTCGACCTGTTCGATCGTTAGCGGTTGTTTCGGACCATGGAAGATAGCTGCTTTCACTGGTGCTCCTCGGATTCCGCCGGTAGTCCGGCGGCAACGCTGCGCATGATACGCGAATCCGGCCGGCAACGGCCCGCTCCCTGCCGTGCGCTCAGCG
>DATNET010000330.1:0-5445 GCA_035606745.1 Tepidiformaceae bacterium | reverse complement strand
TTTGTGCATTCGCCGTTCTTCGCGCATCCCACGGGCCAGAAATAGCCCTTTGCGCTGACGGCATCGAGTACGGTCTCGCCCGAAGGGGATTCGATTTCGAAGCCAAGCGGTTCAACGCGGATGCGTGGCATGGGGACAGTCTAGCAGTTCCGAGGCTCGAGGCTTCCAAGTTCTGAGTTCTGAGTTCTGAGTTCTGAGTGGAGCAGGGGCGGAGGCGGAGGCGGCTGTTTACTCTGATCTCAGCGGCCTGCTACACCCAGGAGGCGCCCTTCGGCAGCTTCGTTCGCTGCTCGCTCCAGAAGGCGCCGTTCGTGGCGTCGTTTCGAGATGGCCGGCGGGGGCCGCGCGCGAGGATGTCGAGCACCTCGCTCCATTGCGTGGCGAAGGTGATTGGTGCGCCGAGGGCGGCCTCCAGCTCGTCGATCGTCATGCTGTCGAGGAACTTCTGACCGAAGTAATCGAGGCTCGGCCGAGGCAGGATGAAACAGTCCGGCCGATAGGCCCCGAGCGCCGATGCATAATCGCCGCCGCAAAGCAGCCCGCTGACGTTGACGCGGTCGCCAAAGACGGTGTTCGAAACGGCCTGGACTTCGATTGTGGCGCCGGTGAGCTGGCTCATTTCGGCGGCGATGCCGCTCAGGACCGGTGCAATGAGCGTGGCCGTGCCGATGACGGCGTGGCGGCCGGCAACGCCCGGCGGGACTCCGTGCTCACGGATGCGGCGCCGCGTGCGCTTCAGGTCTTCAAGCATTGTGCGAAGCATGCCGATGCCGTTTTCGTACTGCGGGAAGCCATCGTAGTTCCGGGCCGGCGGGATACGCTCACCGGAGGTGATGTAGTACTCGTCGCTGCATTGGGCCACTGTCCGGCCGTTGTTTTTGGCGCGTGAGGCTGCCTGCAACGGGCGCATCAGCCGGACAATGTTTCGTGCATACTCGGCCGTCGGCCGCACCAGTTCGATGCCGTCTCGCTTCAGCGACCAGTCCTCCAGCTTTGGGCTTGCCCCGACCGGGACAACGGAGACGGTCAAGACCGTCGGATGGAGCGCGGTGAGGTCGTTGACGGACCGTTCGAGGTGGGCGCCATCGTTGACGCCCGGGCACAGCACGATTTGCGTGTGCGCTTGCAGCCCGAGCGAACCCAGCCGCTGGAGCTGCTGGATGATGTTGGGCGCGGCCGGGTTGCCGAGCATCTTGCGGCGGAGGTCGAGTTCAGTGGCATGGACGGAGACGTTGAGGGGGCTCAGGCGTTGTTCTTCGAGCCGCGCCCAGTCTGCTTCGGTGAGGTTCGTGAGCGTGACGAAGTTGCCGTGCAGGAAGCTCAGCCGGTAGTCGTCGTCCTTCATGTAGAGGGTCTTGCGCATGCCTTTTGGCAGGCCCTTGAGGAAGCAGAAAAAACAGTTGTTGTTGCAGAGAGTGACGTCGTCCCAGGTGGCGCGCTCGAATTCGAGGCCGAGGTCCTCATCGATTTCCTTTTCGAAGACGATGAGCTCGTCCAGCCCGTTGGCCTTGCGAAAGTGCACCTGCACTTCTGGTTCAGCCTGGTAGAACTGAAGATCGACGACATCGCGCAGCACTCGTCCGCCAACGGTGAGGACGGCATCGCCCGCTTCGATGCCCGCCTCCTCGGCCAGCGAGCCCGCACGCACTCCCGCGACCATGCCGGCGGCGGGCGCCTTCATCACGGGCGGGCGACAAGCTCGCGAATGCGGGCTTCGACTTCGTCAATGGAGTAATCGGGTGTGCTCGCGCCAGCCGTCAGGCCGATGCGCTCGGCGCCCTCGAACCAGGTGGATTCGAGTTCTTCCGCCGCCTCGATATGGTACGCACGGGCGCCCTGTTCTTCGCAGGATTCCTTGAGGTTGCGGGTATTGGCACTCTTTTTGCCGCCGACGACGATCATCACGTCAACGGTGGCGGCCAGCGCGGAGGCGGCCTCTTGCTGCCCCGTCGTCGCGTGGCAGAGCGTATTGACGACGTGCAGTTCGAAGTTGTGGTCTCGCTGGAGCAGCATGATGTTGCCGACGAAGTGGGCGAAGTCTTCCATACGGTGCGTGGTCTGGACCATCACGCCAATCTTGTTTGGGAAGCCGCCGGGAAACGTCTCGATCAGCGTGCGAAGCGATTCCAGGTCCGCGCTTTCCATGATCGTCGCATGGGAAGTGCCATCTTCGCCGAGCGTCCAGCCGACGATTCCCCGGACCTCTTTATGGCCTGCATCGCCGAAGATGAGGACGTGCCAGCCGTCGCGCACGAACTTGCGGCCGTAGCGTTGGGCCCGAGTGACGATGGGGCAGGTGGTATCGATGATTTGCAGCCCGCTCGATTCCAACTGGGTCATGACTGCTTCGCCGACGCCATGGGCGGTGATCGCCACGCGCCCCTCCTTGACGGCGGTGGCCGTCGCGACGCCGACATCGCCCTTGATTTCGTCGGGGCCGGGGAGTTGGTGCACGCCGACGCCTTCGAGTTCGCGTACGACATGGGGATTGTGGACAATTTCGCCCACGCTGTAGACGGGCCGTTCAGGGGTGGCTTCGGATTCCATGATCTGCACGGCGCGGCGCACGCCCATGCAGAACCCCATTTCAGATGCTCGGATGATCTCCACCATTGATGTTCGATGCAGTCCCTTCCGTTCCAGTATAGGCACGGGTTTCGGGAATGTACTTGTCAGGAAGCATGCTCGTGATGGCGGCGAATATCTGTTGCGTGAGTTCGCTTACCTGTTGCTCCGTCGGCCGTCGCGTCTTCTCCACCCTGAGCGGGGTGCCAATTCGAACAGTGATGCGCGGCTTGCGCAGCAGGTTCAGCGGCTTGCTCAGTTGCTCGGTGCCATCGATGGCGCACGGCAGCACCAGCGCCCCGGAACGCAAAGCGATAAGCGCTGTGCCCGGATGCGGCACGCCAAGCGTCCCGCTGCGGCTGCGGGTGCCTTCCGGGAACATGCCCAGGACGCCGCCGTCCCGGAGAATGCGTTCGGCGTTGAGGAGGGCGGCCATGTCGGCATCGAAGCGCCGTACGGGGAACGCCCCATAGAGCCTCGTGATCACTCCGACGGGATACTTGAACAGCGAATGCTTGGCCATGTAGCGCACATGGCGTTTGCGCAACGCCGCCGAAAGGATCGGCGGGTCGGCATTGCTCAGGTGGTTCGAGACGACGATCACCGCCCCGCTCGCCGGGAAGTTCTCGCGCCCGGTCACGGTCCAGCGGCCAACGACCACGAGGACGAAGCGCAGCAGATATTGGGTGCTCCAGTAGAACGCCGGTACGAACGTCGACCAACCGGGCCGGAACCGCCTGGTGTTCAGTTTGCCGGGCATTGCACCTTCTCGAAGACCCGCGCAATAACTTCGTCGACCGTTAGCGCCGTCGTATCGATGACAACCGCGTCAGGGGCGATAAACGTCTGTGGCGAATCCAGGCGGTCGCGCCGCGAAAGTGCTTCGTGCGTATGGCGAGCGTGCTCCTGTGCCGCTATTCCGCGCTGGGCGTTACGGCGCTGTGCCCTCGCCGCCTCCGCCGCCTCGAGGTAGATCTTCAGGGGAGCATCCGGCAGCACGACGGCGCCGATGTCGCGCCCGGCCAAGACGGCCTTACCGCGCGTGGCGAACTCCCGCTGCGCAGCGCGCAGCACTTCACGGACGGCCGGCAGTGAACTGTAGGCGCTGACGTGGGACTCGATGCCGGGGTCATGGAGGAGGTCCGTCACGTCTTCCTCGCCCAGGTAGATATGCGCATCAGGCTCGGTGCCGAGGCGCATGTCGAGGCGATGAGCGAATGGTGCGCAGGCCTCCTCCGTCGCCGGAAGGCCGCCACGAAGCGCGGCCAGGGCGAACGCCCGGTACATCAGCCCGGTGTCGAGGAATGAGTACCCCATTTGATGTGCCAGGGCCCGGCCCACGGTCGACTTTCCCGAGGCGGCTGGGCCATCGATGGCTATGGCGGCCGGGTGGTGTTCGGCCGTCACGGGCGTGGCCCGCGAGGCTGTGAATCTCGCCGCTGGGCAGGCTTTGGTGCAACGGGCCGCCCTGCTGGCGGGCGCCCGGGCGCGGAACGCCCTGACCCGCGTGGCGCGGGTCCAGCGCTTCCCGGTGGCGACTTGGCCCCAGCGCCCCGCTTCGGTGCCGACCGTGGGGTTGCGCCACCGGAGGCTCCCCAGGATGGGCTGGAGCCGGGGGCTGGCGTCGAACCGCGGTGGCCAGCAGCGCGCGACCGTGGAGCCGCCTTGGGGCGGGCTTCCGCAGGTTTGCCGCCGCCTTCCTTCGGCCCTTCCAGCGACCCAATCGTGCGGCGGCGCTCGGTGCGGCTCGGCACTGACGCTTCCTCGCGCGTTTCGGCCTGCTTGGCGGCGGAGTAGAGGGCGACCACTTCGTCCTCGGTGAGCTCGCGGAAGGCGCCGGAACCGAGCGGGCCGAGATGAAGTGGCCCGACCCGGATCCTACGGAGGATGAGCACCTTTTTGCCGATCGCTTCGAGCATGCGCCGCACCTCGCGATTCTTCCCTTCGCGTAGTACGAGGACGAGCCATGACGCCGCGCCGGGGTTCTCTTCGCCGAGACCGGGGGACGGCGGCGTGGCTGCCTGTACGCTCGACGCCCGGAGCCGTTCGCCCTCGTGTTCCACACCGCGCACGAGCCGCTGCAGGTCGCGCTGGCCAGGCATCGAATCCAGCCCGACGAGATATTCTTTGTCGACTTCGTAGCGCGGGTGCGTCAGCAGGTCCGTCAGGTGGCCGTCGTTCGTGAGGAGCACGAGGCCTTCGCTATCCCGGTCCAACCGGCCGACGGTGTGCAGCTGGATATCGCCGATAGGCACAAGGTCGAAGACCGTCTCGCGGTCCATCTCGTCGTTGGAGGTGGTGATGAAGCCGACGGGCTTATTGAGCATGAAATAGCGGTAGCGCTGCCGAAGCACGGGGACGCCGTCCACGACGATCTCGTCGGTATCCGGGTCTGCGCGGGCGCCGAGCGTCGTCTGGACGTCGCCATTGACGGTGACGCGGCCGGTGAGGATGAGCTCTTCGGCGACGCGGCGGGAAGATACGCCGGCGTTGGAAAGGATCTTCTGAAGGCGTTCATCGGCCACGGCGCATCCTCTGGGCAGCCGAGACAATTCTGCGCCGCTGGCTGTAGGCGGCCGTGCCTCCGAGGCCCGCGGCCAACAGCGTCCCAAGTGCTACCCACACGACTGTAGCGGATGGTTCGCCGGTGCGCTCGTGCAGTGCGGGGACAAACTGACCGCCGCTGGCGAGGGCAGCGGCGGGTCGAGCCGAGAAGATGTTGGCTTCGCCGGGCGTCGGGCGGTCGGTCAGCGCCCAATCGACGCCATCGTGGTCCGCTTCGGGATCGAGGAGGCCGATCGTGGTGCCCGCTTCTGGAGCCACTGGCGCAGGGTCGAACACGGATGAGTCGTCGCCGAATGAGATGGCATCCAGTTCGGT
>DATNET010000324.1:0-2684 GCA_035606745.1 Tepidiformaceae bacterium | reverse complement strand
GCTCATCGACCGGCCGGGCAAGTACGCCTGGCAGGCGGTGCGAGACATGGCCTGGCGCATCAGCCCGACCGGCCCGCGCGTGCTCAGCGTCCTGGGTGGCGATTTTGAGGAAGCGTGGGGAGGCAATCGTACGCAGGTCGTCCAACGCGTCGCGGCCCACGGTCAGGGCGAGTTGGCCAAGGCGTACTCGGCGTTCTATCTTAGCGGCTGGGATTACTTCCTCAGCGGCAACACGGATGCCGGCGCGGCGAGGGCGGCGCTCGTTGCCGGTGTGCGCGTGTTGGAACTCGGCTACGAAATCGGCTGTGCTGCCACGTAGCGAGCACAAATACAAACGCCGCTCTGTTCGCTAGACTTTCAGAGCTTATCAACAAGGAGAGACTGACATGATCGACTTTGAAATTCCCGTAGAGGCGAAGGAAGTCCGTGAGCGCGTGCGCGAATTCGTGCAGGCGGAGTGCATCCCGGCCGAGGAGGAGCTCCAGCATCGCCCGTACAAGGAAGTACTGGGCGAGCTTCGCGCGAAGGCGCGGGGTCAGGGCCTGTGGTGCCCGTTTATCCCCGTGGAATACGGCGGGATGGGGCTTGGGCCGCTGGCGAACGCGCTGGTACAGATGGAGCTCGGCGAAAGCTACCTGGGGGCGCTCGCGCTGAACACGCAGGGACCCGATGACGCGACGATGCTGACGCTGCTCACGCACGGCACGCCGTTCCAGAAGGAGAAGTTCCTCAAGCCGCTGTTGAATGGCGAAAAGCGCATCTGCTATTCGATGACCGAAAAGGCCGCAGGCGCCGACGCCACGGGCATGCAGACGCGCGCTATCCGCGACGGCGACAACTGGGTACTGAACGGCGAGAAGTGGTTCAGCAGCGCTGCCAGCGTCGCGGACATCGCGCTCGTGATGGCCAAGACCGACCCGGATGCGCCGCGCCATCAGCAGTTCAGCACGTTCCTCGTGGAACTGCCGAATCCCGGCTATAACATTGTGCGCGACATCAAGACGATGGCGATTGAGGGCCCGCTCAGCCACATCCTTGGTGGGGGCCATTCGGAGATCAAGATCGAAAACCTGGTGGTGCCGCACGAGAACCTGCTTGGTGGTGAGGGCCAGGGGTTCAACATGGGCCAGCACCGGCTTGCCTATGGACGACTGCGCCACGGCATGCACAACGTCGCCATGGCACAGCGCGCACTCGATATGGCGACGGCGCGGGTTACCGAGCGTTCGACGTTTGGCAAGCTGCTTTCGGACCGACAGGGCGTGCAATTCATGCTGGCCGAATGCGCCACGGAGCTGTATATCTCGCGGCTGATGTTGCTGCACATCGCCTACAAGGCGGAGAAGGGCATGGACCTGCGCCAGGAAAACTCGATGGCGAAGGTCTACCTCGCGAACATGGTGTACAAGGTGGTCGACACGGCCATCCAGCTGCATGGCGCGCTCGGCTACAGCCAGGACACGCCGCTGGCGCGTTGGTACACCGGCATCCGCTCCCAGCGGCTGGTCGATGGCCCGGACGAAGTGCACCGCTGGACCGTGGGGCGGAACGTCATCAAGGCGTACCAGCAGCATGGGACGACGGCATCCATGGCCGGCGGTGATTTGATCTAGCCAGACCGAAGGAGCGAATGGGCGACGCAGCGAAGGCGCGAGGGACAACGCCGATTGAACGTCGCGCCTTCGCCCTTTCGCCCGTTCGCGCCTTCGGCTTCTACAGGTGCGCCTGGAACCAGCCGAGCACGCGGCCAAGCACGTCCTCGCGGTGTTCGGCCGGGCCGGTGCGCATGAAGAGGTGCGAGCCGCCCGGGTAGCGTGCCATTTCGACTTCGCAGCCGGCTGTCTTGAGGGCGACGAACATCTGCTCCGCCTGGCCCTTCGGGCAGCGCTCGTCGGCCTCGCCCTGGATGATGAGCGTGGGCGTCGTCGTGTTGTGCGCGAATTGAGACGGCGAGTGCGTGGCATACCACTCGCGCGCTTCGTGCGGAGCGCCTCCCCACTGGATGCGGCCGAACATGTGCGAGATGTCGCTGGTGCCGAACATGGATTCGAGGTCGAAGCAGGGCGCGCCGCAAACTGCCGCCTTGAAGCGGTGGTTGCGGGCGATCGTCCAGGCAGTCATGTAGCCGCCGTAGCTGTAGCCCCAGATGCCAGTGCGCGAGGCGTCGCAGTAGGGGCGCTTGAGCGCTTCATCGACGACTGCCATGAGGTCTTCGTAATCTTCGCCGCCCCAATCGCCAAAGACTTGCATGGTGAACTCGCGGCCATAGCTGGAGGAACCGCGTGGGTTCGAAAACAGGACGATGTAGCCGTTGCTTGCGAGTAGTTGCTGCATGGCGTTGAAGGCGTACCCGTAAAATCCATTCGGGCCGCCGTGAACATCGAGGATGACCGGGTAGTTCTTCGCCGGGTCGAAGCCGGGTGGTTTGAGCATCCAGGCTTCGGTGACGAACTCGCCCCGCCGTACATCGAAGCGCTCCCAGGCGGCAACGGGCGATTCGACGAAGACCGGCGCACTCGTGGAGGTGACGACGCGGCTCGTGCCGGCCTCGCGGTCGATGACGATGATTTCGCCGATGGCATCGAGGATGGCCATGCCCTGGGCGACGTAGCGGTTGGCGCGATCGGTGCTGAAGCCGACGCGGAGCGATTCCGTGCCTTCTTCCTGGGTCACCGCCCCGCTCT
>DATNET010000316.1:0-3529 GCA_035606745.1 Tepidiformaceae bacterium | reverse complement strand
AGCGGTTGTCGCCGGGCGGCACGATCGTGGCGAAGTGCTCCTTGAAGAGCTCGGGGTATTCCTTGAGCGCCTGGTCCGTGCCGAGGAAGACGACGCCGAGCTTGGCAAGGTCCTCGCGGATGTTGTGATAGACCACTTCCGAGTCGTACTGGGCACCGACGCCGGCGAGGAACTTCTTCTCCGCTTCCGGGATGCCCAGCTTGTCGAACGTGTTCCGGATGTAATCCGGCACATCCTCCCAGGAACTCTCGTCCCGGTCGGTCGCGCGGACGAAGTAGTGGATGTTATCGAAGTCGATCTCCTTGAGGAGATGGCTGCCCCACGCCGGGTCTTCGCTCTTGTTGAAGAGCTCGAGCGCACGCAGGCGGAACTCCCGCATCCACTGCGGCTCGTCCTTCATGTCCGAAATCATGTTTACAAGCGCCGGTGAAAGGCCCTTGTTCGCCTTGAAGAACGCAGCCTCGTCGTCGTGGAAACCGAACTTTGTTTCGTAGTTGTCGTTACCGATCAGGTTGGCCGTTGCGGTCATAGCGTTCTCCTCAGGCCGTGGCGGAAGCGGCGAGTGCGGCTTCCATTTCGTCGTAGCCCGTGATTTCGAGCTCTTCGGCCAGTTCTGGCCCGCCGGAGCGGACGATACGGCCATCGATAAGCACATGCACGAACTGCGGCTTCACGTAGTTCAGCAGGCGCTGGTAGTGCGTGATGAGCAGCAGGCCCATCTCCGGGTTCATGAGCGCGTTGACGCCCTCGGCGACCGTGCGCAGGGCATCGATGTCGAGCCCCGAGTCCGTCTCGTCGAGAACGGCCATGGACGGTTCGAGCATCGCCATCTGGAGCATCTCAGCACGTTTCTTCTCGCCGCCACTAAAGCCATCGTTGACGTAACGGCGGGCGAACTGCTGGTCCACCTTGAGCACGTCCATCTTCTTGAAGAGCAGCTCGCGGAATTCGCGAATCGGTACCTCGGTGCCCCGGATAGCATTCACGGCCTGGCGCAGGAAGTTGACCATCGTCACGCCGGGAACCGCGACCGGGTATTGGAAGGCAAGGAAGAGCCCGAGCCTTGCCCGCTCATCGACCTTCATGCCCTGGAGCCGTTGCCCTTTGAAGAGCACCTCACCGGACGTCATCGTGTAGTTCGGGTTGCCCATCAAAACGTTTGCGAGCGTGCTCTTGCCGGAGCCGTTCGGGCCCATGATGGCGTGCACTTCGCCGGCATTGATGGTGAGGGAGACGCCCTTGAGGATCTCCTTGGCGCCGATATTCGCGTGAAGACCGGTGATCTCCAGTAGTGGTGTATTGCTCATGGGGCTCCTTATCGTGTTTCGATGAGTTGTTCGGGCGTATCGACAGTGGTGTCGTGCCCGGAGTGGACGAGGTATTCGCAGATGGGCGAGCCATCGACAATCCGGTTCAACTGCGCGACATCGAGGCCGAGCAGCAGTTCTATCGCCTTGCGGTCCGATTCGCAGGGCAGCTTCGAAATTTCGGCGGCCCTCATATATGGGCACGCCCCGTTCACCAGGTGGAAGCCGTCGCTTTCGGCGTGCCAGCTCTCGAGGATGCCCTCGTTGCGCAGGCTCTCGGTCACCTGCTCGACGCGTTCTGCTGGGGCTGACGAGGTCAGGTCCCCAACTTCGCTCCGGTGCCGCGATGCAAGCGACTCCGCGACGTGCGAGGCGACCGAAGTCGCGACCGCGGAGTTCACCAGTGCGTCACTCTCAGCGAGGCCACGCAACATGCCTTCGAGCAGGCCGGAATAGGCCGGCTGAATGCCCGGGGTTGCCTGTGCGGTGGCGAAATAGGCGTAGTACGGGCGCCCGGTCGCCTGGTGCACGGTGCGCACATCGACGAACCCATCCGCACGGAGGTTGTCGAGGTGGCGGCGGACGGCCGGCTGCGTGATCCGAAACTCTGCAGCAAGCTCTTCCACGCGCACTTCGCGCCGGCGCACGATCACTTCAAGGATACGGTCTCGAGTTCCCTGCATACCGCCAGTCTACGCCCCTATACAGGCTTTTGGTACTTTGTTGTTATAAAAGTCCTCGATACCGCGCAAAGGCCGGGCCATTGGCCACGGCTAGCCCACGCCCCCGCGGTGCGCCGGCCGTTGGGCCACCGCGCCCTGCCGAGTCTCGCCAGCAGCGCCGGGCTTCTGTGTCGCGCCCGCTTCGCGGCGAATTGCCCGCGCGAACTCCGCGCCCAGCAGCATGATCGAGGCGTTGACGAACAGCCAGAGCAGCAGGCCCAGGGCAGTCCCGAGACTGGCGTAGAGCGCCGTATCCTTCGAAAACGCGGTGAGCGTAAAGGCGAGCGCGTAGAGGTTCTTCGCCCCTTCAAATAGCACTGTTGCGAACGCGGCGCCGGAAAGCGCCTCCGGCCAGCGCGGCCGGGCGGTCGGCACGTAGCGGTAGAGCAACGCGAACATCGAGAACGAGAGCATCGCCGGGAGGATATAAGAGGAGAGCCGTAATGCCAGGTTCGTGTCGAAGTCGAGCGGCCCGAGGTGCCCCGCGCGCTCAATGATGACCTGGGAGAGCGCCGTTAGCCCGACGGACAGGATGATGAGTACGCCCAGGGCTGGGATCAGGGCGATGTCCATGAGCTTGCCATGCCAGTAAGGGCGGCCACTGCCCCGGTGGCTGGCGACGTTTAATCCCTTGCGCACTGCCGAAAAAATTCCGCTCGACGACCAGATCAGCGCCAACACACCAAACGACAGCCCGGCAATGCTGATGTCTTGCGCTCGCTGCACGATCTCCTGGACGTTTTGGTGGACAGACGCCGTCTCTTGAAGCGGGAATTGGTCGAATACGAACGTCGTGATCCGGTCTTTCGAAACTACCAGCCCAAAGATAGAGAGGATTACGAGGCTCAACGGAATGAGCGAAAAAATGGCGTAGTAGGCGATCGCCGCCGCATACGTCCCACAACTATCGTCCGCGTACATCCGGATCGTGCGCACGAGCACTGCGATCGGTGCGCGGATAGGCGTTGGCACGCCGCTCCATGCACGGGTGAGGGGCGCCGGCACCCGCATTAGCGGCATCCTTCGGCCTGCTCCTGTTCGGGCGTCATACACCTATGATCGTGCACAAATGCTGTGTAAGGAATCGGGGAACTCTCGCAAGGAATTTCACGCTTGTAGACGACCTTCAACACGCCATAACGAAGCCGTGTGCGTTACCGGGCACGGGCCATCTCCACGAGGCGCGTGAGCGCTGAATCCCACTGCACACCTACGTTCCGCCAGTCAAACCACTCAGCCGACTCCCGCAGCGGTTCGCTCTCCGCTACGGCCCCCGCCAGTGCGGCACGAAGTTTTGCGCGAAAGTCGTCCTCGGTCGTGAACAACGCCCGGCCGTGCAGCCCGGGTGGGACCAAGGCGGGGTAGTTGAAGCGCGCGGGCACGATCGGGAAGCAGCCGCAATGCAGCGCCTCGACCATGCCTACGCCGAAGAATTCGTGCCTTGTCGTGCTCACGACAATCGAGCTTTCCCAGAGAAGCCTCGCATACTGTTGCCGGTTG
>DATNET010000312.1:0-2831 GCA_035606745.1 Tepidiformaceae bacterium | reverse complement strand
AGCGGTTGTTGACTTTCGGCTGGGATACGCTTGGAGACCCGGACGCGGCGCTTCTCAAGACGCACATCTCGCACATCCGCAAGAAGCTCGCCGAAGCTGGCGGAGTCCCATTTGAAATCCAGTCGCGCCAAACGGTCGGCTACGTGCTCCGCGTCGGGGCCTGAACCTCCCTGGCGAGGGTCCGGCTAGATTGTGACGGCGATTTGATGCTCCGGCACTCGGCGGAGACGCCAGTACGTATGGTCGCCGAAGCCCATAATGAGAGATAGAAGCCTGGCCGCACCCCGTTCATGGCCGGGAGGTAGGGATGAGGAACTGGCGAAAGCGCATCGTAACCTGGGCGGCGCCCCTGGTGTGCCCTGGATGCGAGGAAGGCAGCGGCCTCATCCTGGATTGTTCCACCGGCCGCTTTGAACGCTGCTCCATGTGCCAGAGCGAACCACGGAAAGAGGCCGCCGTGGCTGGCGACGCCGACTCCCAATTCTTTGATGCCGCCGCTGTTCGGCCGCTCGATCGAGATGAACCGACGATCTAGCCTCCGAGGAGCCGGCTCCACTGCTTGCGAGCTGCTCGCGCGAGCGTACCCATCGCGTCTGGAGAGCGATCCGCGGCCTGCCGCCGTGAGTTGCGAGATTCAGGACTGAGACGCCGGGACGTGTTCGCGGAGCCAGGCGAATGTTGGGGCGCAAGGGCTGACGAGGCGGGCCGGTTCATTGCAGCCTGAAGCTGACCCGTAATAGCCCCCAGCAGTTGACGCAGCTCGGAACGTTCTTCGAAGTCGCGTTCGCGCTCTCGCAAGAGTGATTGCACCTGGGCGGACAGCACATCGCGCGTATTTCTTGTTTCGGTGAGCAGCTCCAGCGTGCGTTCGAGCTCCCGTTTGACCTCTCCTTCGCGACGTTCCGCTGCCGACACCTTCCGTGCCAACGCGAAGACGCGTTCGCCGGCCTGTCGAAGGAGCTGAGACTCGCGTTCGGTCAGTGAATCAGGGAGCGCCTCGCGCGCCGCTGTGGCAAGAACTTCGTCCGTTGTCATCGAAGCACCTTGGCCTCATGTTACGCTCCCCAACCGCACGAAACACACCTGGCCGGGGCCCGACTGGCGAGCCATACCGGCGCTCAACGGGCGATTGACTGGGGCCGGTGAATATCAGGACGAACCCTGTAGGAGCACGCTGTGCCCGGAATCACCACTGACCACCAGTTCCTCGGGCCACACGTCACCATCGGCGCCATCCCAATTTTCGACGGCGGACTGGACGATGCGGTTGCGCTCTGCCTGGCCAACGTGCGCGCTGGGACGACCACGCGCGTAGCCACCGCCAATCTCGATTTCTTCTCGCTTTCACGCCGGAATCCACAACTGCGCAGAGATCTCCAGGCAGCGCATCTTGTGGTCGCTGACGGCATGCCGGTGACGTGGCTCGCGAAGTTTGCCGGAGCTCGTGGAACAAGCCGTGTGGCGGGTGTCGATTTCGTGTTGAAGCTTTGCAAAATGGGCGGCCGAACGGGCGGACTCCGCGTCGCGCTTTACGGCTCGACAGAAGACGTCGCTCGTGCGGCCGCGACGTTTCTCGAGGCGACTTCCCCGGGAATTACCGTCACCGAGGTGATCTGTCCACCATTTCGCCAACTCGATTGCGACGAAACGGCTGCGGTGATTTCCCGTCTATCCGCATCGAAGGCCGATGTGGTACTCGTCGCCCTCGGGTGCCCGCGACAGGAACGATTCGCGGCGGAGCTTGCTGAGCTGATCCCCGGAAAGACCTGGCTGGGGGTCGGCGGTAGCTTCGACTTTTTCGCTGGTCGCCGCATGCGTGCCCCGCGCATGGCCCAGCGAGCGGGGCTTGAGTGGCTTTTCCGGCTCGCGCAGGAACCGCGTAGGCTCGCAGGGCGGTACTTGCTGCGCGATGCGCCCGAATTCTTGCGCCTTCTGCCTGCAGTACTGGTCCGGCGCATGGGGGCTCGCAGTAAAAGTCCCCGCGCAAGCGTGATGGCACCGATCGAATCGGAGCCGATGGACTAGAGACGTTCGCGACGCATGCCAGCGATGGCATACGGGTATGCGGTGACGTCGGCCGATTCCCTCCATAACGTCGATGTCACGCCCCCTCAACTGAGCATCAACGCACTCGCTCCACTGTTGACACCACGGACAGTTGAAGCGGAGGGATAGCGAATTGGCCAGGCTGGGAGTTATTGGATGCGGTTATGTGGGGGCCGTCTCGGCCGCTTGCTTTGCCGAACTCGGTCACGAAGTTGAGTGCGTTGATACCGACGCGTCGCGAGTCGCAGCCCTTCGGCAGGGCCGCAGTCCAATTTTCGAGCCCGGCCTTGAAGCGCTTCTCCGAAAAGGCGTGGAGCGCGGGCTGCTGACGTTTCTGGATTCCTATCCGGAACAGTTCCGGGCCGAAATCGTCTTTATCGCCGTCAATACGCCGGGCTCCCAGGAAGGCGCGGCCGATTTGCGGGCTGTGCGCGATGCGGTTTCGTCCGTGGCCAGCCGGCTCGTTCCCGGCTCGATCATCGTCAACAAGAGCACCGTACCTATCGGCACGGGTGATCTCGTGGCCGGTATGGCGCGCCGAAGCGGGGCGTGCGACGTCTCGGTGGTATCGAACCCGGAGTTTTTGAGCGAGGGGTCGGCTGTCACCGACTTCATGAAGCCGGACCGCGTTGTTCTCGGCTCCGCCGACCCATGCGCATTGGAGCGTGTAGCAGCGCTCTACGCAGGTCTTGGCGCGCCGATTCAGCGCGTCGACATCCGCACGGCGGAAATGATCAAGTACGCGTCCAACGCATTCCTGGCGACCAAGATCTCGTTCATCAACG
>DATNET010000298.1:0-5752 GCA_035606745.1 Tepidiformaceae bacterium | reverse complement strand
GGTGTCGACACTTCGCGCTATCTGTCCGGGCTCCGATGGCCGCGATGGCCGGGCGCGAAACGTTTCGTGGCCAGTAATGGTTGCGGCCGTGGGCGGTGCGGTGGCTACGCTGGTGGCCGAAGGCGTGGCCGGTTCCGGCGTGGCCGCATCGACGGAGCGGGCCACGATTTGCGGCGTGGGAGTGAGCGGCGCGGTGGCTCCTTCGTGGTGGACGGAGTCGCCGAACCGCCGGAGGGTGCGGTCTCCTGGCGGAGCGACGCGGTAGAGCGCTTCTGGCGCTGACTGTGGTGGTGCTGCAGGCGCGCGCCGTACGGGTTCTGGGGTGCGGGGCCTGTTGTGGTCCTGGCCACCGGTGTGCAGCCGTCCCGCCTTCGTCAGCTCCCAGATTTCCGAGATCGGGCTGGGGAGCTCTTCTTTGCGTGATACTCGCTGGCCGAGGGTCGCATCGGCGTGGCGGCCCTCGACGATCGCCATGGGGTCGGAAAAGCTCATCAGGCTCGGGAGGTTGTCCACGAAATACGACTCGGTCGGGGCCATTTCGACTTTGCGCGACACTTCGTCGAAGACGTCGTGGCTGCGCACCTGCTCAGAGAGCCGCTGGGTTTCGGTCGCGAACACCGCCGTTGATTCGAATCCGCCGTTTGGGCCGAGGATCCCGTGCCCGCGGCCGGATGAACTGCGCAGAAAGTCGTCCTGGAACTGTCGTGTCGAGGCTGCATCTTCGGCGCTTGGCACTTCTCGTTCGGCCCGAACGCGTGGCGCAGGCGGCGCTGTATCTGGAGAGCGTTGCAGCGCGGCCGGCGTGTCGCGCGATTCGGCGGGGGCAGCGACGGGCGCCTCGTCCACGGAGCGTTGCACGCCGCCATCGGCTGTCGTGTTCGTGGCAGGCGGTTGCGAGCGTCCTTCCGGCGAAGGGGCCGAGGTCAGGGCCGGCGGCACGGTTGGCGGCGATGCCTGGGGCGCCGCCTTTCCAGAAGCCGATCTTCTACCACCCAACTTCCATGCCATTTGTTTGCCGGCCTCTCGTTTCCTGACTTATGCGCCTTTGACTGTGGTCATGCCGGCGAACGCGATTTCTAGCGTTTCGAAACTCATAGCGGAACTCGTCGTGGTGAACGTGGGACCCTCCCAACGCATGGGGAAGGCATCTTCGAGGTCCCACTTGTAGACCTGGGCACCCGTCCCGTCGTACTGGATGATGGAGACATGCTTCAGTTCAGACGACCGATCCTTCTTTGATAAGAATCGGCTGTACCAGTCCCAGAGGGCAGAGCTGTCGGTGAGTCCCCGCTTCAGGGTGAAGTTCGAAAGCGTCGTCTTGCCGGGCAGCTTGTGCTCGTAGTCGTTCAAGCCACCCTCGGCATAGGGGAAGACGGCGGTGGTCACCTTGGGCGGCGAGCATTCGGTGAAGCGTGCCTGCTCGATCCCGTCGATCTCGACCGAAAATCGAAAGCTCAGATAGGGGTCTGATGGCTGTGTCATCGCTTATCGCCTTTCGGCAGCGTCGTTGAGTTTGCGATTGATGGAAGCGACCTGCTCGACCCACTTCCGGCGCTCAGCGTGTTCCATCGCAAGGATGGTTTCGGAGTCCCAGTGGAAGTGATAGGCGAGATAGGCTACCTCCTCATAGACTCGTTCGAGGGGGTAGCCAGCGATCCCCCCAGGCTGGCGATGTCGACCTCCACTTCAGTCGAACATTCGGGGCACTGCACGGTGATGATCGACGTCCCGCGTTCATTGATCTGGCGGTAGAGACGTTGGAGAAAGGCGAGGTCGCTGGTGAAGAACTTCTCCACTTCGAATGTGCTCACGTACGTGAGTTCACCGAGTTGGGTGATCACGTTGGCGAGCAAGATAATGATGAGGTAGGCCTGGTTTTGGCGCACGCGCGGATCCCGCAGCGGGGTGATCTCGTCGAGCGCCGTGGCCAGCCTCATGCGCCCTGAACGATGAACGGTCCCGTCCGCATCCACATACCCTCTAGGGAGTGTGAATTCGAATTCGGTCTGCAGGGCGGCCAATAGCTCTTACCTCTTTTGCGGGCAGGGGACGGCCGGTATACCGGCCGTCCCCGCAGTGATCTCTAACGTGAGTCCTGGAGGCGTCCAGGCACTCAATAACGCGGCGCCCGAAGGCTAGACCGCAACGCGCTTGATGCCTTCGTGGACCAACGTCATCTCTTCGATGCCGACATCAGAACTCTTTGCGGTGATGCTTGGGCCCGACATCTTCGATGGCCAGGCGCGGATGAAGTCCCACTTGGCGACGGGCGCGTAGGCGTTATCGAGCATGGTGATCGAGCCGTTCTTGCGCGCCTCCGCGACCTTGCCTTCTTCGACTTGCTGGCGCCACGTCCACATATCCATGCTGGAGGTGATCCCGCGCTTGAGGACGATGGATTCCCACTTGAGCCGGCCGGGAAGCTGCTGAACGATGCTTTGCTTGCCAGTCGGGTCCATCACCTTGTGTTCGACCACTTCGGTCTCCGAGCCAAGGCCCGAGACTTCGGTGAAGTAGCCCTGTGCGCCGCCCTGGAGGTCGATCACAAAGTTAAAACTGACAATTGGATCAGCTGGATTTGGCATTTTCTAGCTCTTTCTCTCTTGCATTGGTGGCTGGTGAGCCGGGGGGTGGGGCCGGACGAAGCGGCCATCGCGTGACGCGTGGGGAGAGCGAATGCCTCGCTCCCCCACGCAGACAAATTAGGCGTCCGGCGAGTACTGGCCGATCCGGAAGATGACGAATTCGGCGGGCTTCACTGGCGCGATCCCGATGTCGATGAACAACTGGCCAACGTCCCGCGTCGCGGCCGGATTGTTTTCGGCGTCGCACTTGACGAAGAATGCCTGGTCCGGAGTGTCGCCGAAGAGGGCTCCGCTCATCCATGTGGTGCGCAGGAAGGCGCCGATGTCGCGCTTCAGCTTGCCCCAGAGGAAGACATCGTTGGGTTCGAAGACGGCCCACTGCGTGCCGCCGTAGATCGACTTCTCAACGAAGTTGAACAGCCGCCTCACGTTGAGGTAGCGCCATGACGGGTCGCTCGAAAGCGTCCGGGCGCCCCAGATGCGAATGCCTCGGCCTGGGAAAGCACGAATGCAGTTCACGCCGACCGGGTTGAGGACGCCCTGTTCGGACGGCGTCAACTGGAGCCCCAGGCCGATGGCGCCGCGGATGACTTCGTTCGCCGGCGCCTTGTGGACGCCACGTTCGGAGTCGCTGCGGGCCCACACGCCAGCCATGAAGCCGGAAGGTGGCACGAGCTGTGTCGTGGTCGTGGCCTTCGGGTCCGGGTTGGCGACTTCGACCCATGGGTAGTACATGGCCGCGTACTTGGAATCGTAGCCAGCCTCGTTGACGCGCCAGTCGTAGGCTTCCTGGGCGTTCATGTCGGGGAGCGGGTCGATGATGGCGACGCGGTCACCCATGCGCTCGCAGTGCGCGATCATTGCCAGCTGGACGGCCTGGACGCCCTTGCGGTCGAGGAGTCCGTTCTGGAACGCCGACATCACGTCTGGTGCGCAAACCATCGTGACCTGATCGATTGCTTCAAGGCCCCCAAGGCCGGAGCGGTCCGCGACTTCTCCGGAGTACTGGGCGGGGCTCACAGGCGCCAGGGCCTGGCTCGATGTCACCGTGAGTGCGTACGAGCCGGTCACCGGTGCACGTTCTGGAAGCGCAAGGCCGGTGACCTTGACTTCTTCGAGCGTGATGAGCGTCGAGGTCTTGTTGACGACTTCGAGGGCGTTCTTGGCGCCTCGTGCCAACGTTAGGCCTTCGAACTTTTCTTCCGTGGTGCCCTTTTTGACGACGAGATTGAACGTGTCGTCCGGGCCATCGGTAAAGTCGACGTGGATGCCTTCAGCATCCGCGCCGGTGCCGCGCGCAAGTGCCTTCAGCGTGACGGGGTTGCCGGCCGCTTTGCCGGCGATCTCGGCCACGGGCGACGGCGGGGCGACTTCGCCCTCGCTTTCGCTGCCGATGCGGACGACGAACGCGAGCGAGCCGCCGTTGTTGAAGTAGCCGTACACCGATTGCGCCATGTAGGCGCCCGGGACGAATCCTCCGTAGATCTCCTGGTACTGCGTCCAGTTCGCGATCATGGTTGATTTGCCGATCGGGCCCTTCTCGGCTACGCCGAGAAACGCTGCGACGGCCGTGCCGACTCCCTCGATGGGCTTTGAGCCCCGGTCGACTTCTTCTACGTAGACCCCAGGTGTTAGATACGCCGTTGCCATCTGCTCTCCCTTGTGACTTGTGCGCCTTCGCAATCATGCGGAAATGCGGCGCAATACTACCAGTTTCCGGCTAACATTGCGCAAGTGACTGTTAGCCTCTTCCAAACCCTGCTCAGCGTCTAGACTGACACGTCATAACTCGGTGACGGGATCGTGACGGAACGGTTGCCCGTCGCACCGTCGGGAGTCTCCGCGCGGAGGACGTATTCACCGGCCTGGAGTGGCTGCAGACGGAAGACGCCATCGGCATCGGTCACCGCGGTAACTGCGCTGCCATCCACCGAAACCCGCGCCGCCGCAACGGTATCGAGCGTGTCGCTGCCCCGGTGGACGACGCCGGCAATCTCCATGAACGACTCCCGTGTCGCGCCCTCCATCTCGCTGACGCGGAGCTCTCGCGTCCGGACGATAGGTCCGATAACCGGCGCCGCGGTTTGAAGCGGGGCCGTCGCGACCCACGTGAGTGATGCGCGCATGTCATTATCGAGGACGCCCCACAGGTCGGCGGGCTTGGCGATGTGGTCGGGTGGCATGATGCGCATGAGCACGGGGTAGTTTGTCGTCTGGAGTTCGCCACCGAGCTGGTCGCCCACGAGTTCCAGCGTCCGGAACATAGAAGTCAGCACGCGGGCGAGGATGCGGTGCTCGTCCCCGGGCTCTTTGGCCCATGCCGTGATGACGTACGAGAGGTCGATGCGGCGCGGCGGCCGCTGCGTCCGGATGCGGCCGTCCGGGGTGATGGCGCGCGATTCGTTTGGGTCGCGAAACTCCATGCGCTCACGGACATCGAAAAGAAACAGGTTCAGCGTCGGGCGCGAAAGCCTGCTCGACCATTCCCTTGTTGGCCGATCGAACGAGATATCGATCTCACCCTGGGGCAAGGGCACATCCGCGGCCAAAAAGTCGCGTAGAGCCTCATCAACGTCGCTGATCATGTGCTCCCGCTTTCATCCGGTGCGGCAGTGCTATGCCCGTTCCTCGTCCCGCTTCCGCTGGGCGGCACCTGAAAGGACGGCATCCGCGACCGCGTCGGCTTCGGTTTCGTGATGGTCATCGGCAGCGCCGACGTTCATCCCGCCGCCGCCCCCGGACATGGAGCGTTGTTGGACGACGTGAGTCAGTTCGTGTGCGAGCAGCCGCTCGTCCCCGGGGCTTTGATCCTGGCGGAGGAAGATGTCGCTGCCGGTGGTGAACGCCTTCGCTGTCATGGAGCGATTGAGTGCGTCGGATTCCGCATCGCGGTGGACGCGGACGTCGCCAAAACCCTCGCCGGTGGCGCCCTCCATCTTCGCTCGCACGCCGTCGTTGAGCGTCGAGCCAGAGCCGCGCTTGGATTCGATGCGGCTGGCAGTGTCGTCGCCGACGGGGCCACCCTCGAGGCCGATTTGCGGGTCGTGCTTCATCTGAAGCTCGTCCTCTTCGGCACCCTCCCGCTGCGCGAGGGCCGGGTCATGCTTCATCTGAAGTTCTTCTTCTTCGTCGCCTGCCCGCTGCGCGAGCGCAGGGTCGTGCTTCAT
>DATNET010000291.1:0-5492 GCA_035606745.1 Tepidiformaceae bacterium | reverse complement strand
TTCCGCCGCAGTCCAGCATCCCAAGCGCCCAACGTCGCGATGTGCACGACACGAACGCCTCGAACGACGTGTTGGACGCGTCGTTCTTTTTGGACGCGGCCGGTCGTCCCAAGCGGTCCTCGAATCGGCACCAACCCGTTCAACCCGTTCAACGACGGCGTTTTTGTTTTGCAGTTAACGGGGAGGGCCCGGAGCTTGGGCCAGTGGTCGCTAGCCTCTTTTGCCGCGGCGGCTGCGCTTGTGGGGCTGGGCTCTGCGATAGCGGGTCTTCGCATCGAACTTTTCCCAGCCTTCGTCGAACGCTTCGCGGGCGCCGGCACGGCCTTCGTCGAGCATGTCCTCCGCGGTGTCACGCACGCCGAGGACGATGGCGCGCCCCCACGAGATGAAGAAGTTGTCGCTGGTCGCCAGGAAGTTTCGTCGTGGCTGCAGGCGAGGCGCCCGGCCGGCAGCTTCGGAAAGGATGCCGGGCTCGCCGCTACCGGCGCCAGCGAGCGAACCGCCAACCTGGGCTTCCGGGATGACCGGCTGGGCGCCCGGTTCGCGGCCGCTGGGCGGTTCGTTCGTCACCAGAGACGCCCCTTTCGTTTGCGGCCACGCACGCGATCGGGAAGATGCGTGATCGCGCCGACGCCGCTGCGCACGCCCTTGGCGACGCTGTACACGCGGATGATGGGGGAGGCGATGGTCTCGCCGGCGAATTCGGTGGTGCCGCGGACGTTATCAAGCGAATCCTTGAGGGAATCGAGCGCGGGCACGGCGTTTTCCTTGATAACTTTGCGGACGAGCAGGGCGAGGATGAAGAGCACAACGGCGAGCGCGACCATGACCATCCCAGCGAGCAACCAGAAGAACGCGGTGAAAACAATGACGATATCGCGCCATTCGGCCCAGCTCTTGGGAGGGGCCCAGGAATCCGGCACGGCCTGGTGAGGCACCAACTCGGCACCCCAATAGGACGCAATAGCGGCTACTACCATCCAGATGACGAATAGGAAGACGGCGCCGAGCAATCCCGTCCGCAGAAATCGCATGCGAGGAACCTCCCGAACCTTTACCGATGATAGTGGGCATATTCGGCGTGAGCAAAACAGTGATGCGTAAAGGCGTTGCAAATCCGTGTGCTAGTGCGCCTGCAGAGGACGAAGCATGGCCGGGCCGGAGGGGACGAACACTTCCTCGTTACTTTACCGGCGAGAAGGTGTCTGCTCACTCTCGGCCGTACGGGATGCTACGATCCTATGAGGGTAACTCCCGATGCCACCGTGCTTGGGCCGAGTCGAGAATACATCTACGAGAGTCGGCCGGAGGGTCGCACGTACCCAGGAGAGCCCGCCGAATGAGTGTCTCGGTTGAATCGTCGCAGTCGCCCGAAACGATACCCACGCAGGAGCCGCTGCCGTTGTCAGGAACGATCCTGGTCGTCGATGATGACCAGCCAGTGCGCGTGATGCTGGCCCGCCTGTTACGGGCGCAGGGCTACACGGTAGTACAGGCCACGAGTGCCACAGAGGCGCGCAAAGTGCTCGAAAGGCAGCGCCCGGACCTTCTCATCAGCGACATCGTGATGCCCGGTGAATCGGGCATAGACTTGCGACGTCACGTCGCTGACCGCTGGCCGGGGCTGCCCGTGATCCTCGTCAGCGGCTACAGCTCGGAAGGTCCGGCGGAGTTCGCATCGCGCACGCCCGACACGCGCTTCGTGCAGAAGCCGTTCGCGGCCGAGGACCTGCTGGCACTCATCCACGAAACGCTGTCCGAGGGACCGTGAGCGGACTCGCGCGCTATCGGCCCTTGTATTCGGGCTTGCGCTTTTCGGCGAACGCCTTCGGCCCTTCGCGGGCATCTTCAGTCGCCATGAGGCGCTGGAGGACGAGGTCTTCGTAGGCGAGCCCATGTTCGAGCGGCATATCCATGCCCCGCAAGATGGCTTCCTTTGCGGCGCGGACGGCGAGCGGGCCGCGCTCACAAATGGTGTTGGCGATCTGCATGGCGCGGTCCAGCAGCTCTTCACGCGGGACGATGTGGGAAACCAGGCCGATCTGGCGGGCCGTCTCGGCGTCCATCTGGTCCGCCGTGAGAATGAGGTAGTTGGCCCAGGCCTGGGGGATAGCGCGAGGCATCCGTTGGGTGCCACCGGCGCCCGGCATGATCGCCCAGCGGACCTCCGGCAGGCCGAAGCGCGCTTCGGGCGTGCAGATGCGGATGTCGCACGTGAGTGCAAGCTCCATGCCGCCGGCGAGGCAGAAGCCGTTGATGGCAGCGATGATCGGCTTGTAGATAGGGAAGCGCTTGGTGAACCCGCCAAAGGGGGCGGGGCGGCCAGCGAACTGGTTCTCCCCGCGGGCGGTAGCGACGAGGTCCATGCCGGTCGAAAACGACTTGTCGCCTACGCCGGTGAGGATTGCGACGCGCAGTTCCGGGTCGTCGCGGAAGTCCTCCCAGGCGCGGAGCATCTCTTGCGATGTCTGGCCGGCGATGGCGTTGAGCGCCTTCTCGCGGTTGATGGTCAGGATGGCGACCGGGCCGCGCTTTTCATAGATGATGTGCTCGAACGAAAGGTCCGTCATGGTTGATCCCTCTTGTTTCGGGGTGTTACCCGACGCTGAGCATACGCCGGTGTCCAAAGCCCCCGCGACTCGCACGCCGATCATGGAGCGGAAGCAGAAGCCCGATGGGACGTGGCGCGAGTACGGCTGCACGTTGCTCTACCACGAGCCGGGGCTGGCGGTGGTCGAGTTCGTGATGGCGCGGGGCGGGGCGATCTTCGGGTCGCCGATCGTGATTCCCCCAGGCTCGATTTCGCACGGCTACTTCTGGACGCGGCGGCCATTCAACCTCTATCGCATGCGTGCGCCCGGCGGCGAGGCGGGCAGCTCGGGGGGCGCAATCCTGGCGCATCGCTTCGATGCCGTGACGGATGTGCACGTCTCAGCGACGGAGGTTTCGTACCGCGACCTTGCGCTCGACTGGTGGATCTGCGCCGACGGTACGGTGATCGAGGAGGATCGTGACGAGTTCGATGCGTTGGCGGCTGAGGGGAAGCTCTCGCCGAGTGACATCGCAGCAGCGGAGGCGGCCGCGCGAACCATCTACAGTCGCTACCGGCACATCATCGACGATGTGGCGGCACTCGAGCGGCGGCTGGGGTTGGTGTGACAATTTTAGATGTTCGAGGCGGTTGCGCGTTTAGACGGCGATCAGGCGGCGGAGGAGTTCGTCGTCTTCGAGCAGTCGTTGGCCGCGTTCGCTGAGTTCGCGCACGGTGCCGCGATCGCGCTTTCCCATCATGTTGCCGATAGCCGAGAGGCTTCGGCCACGTTCGCGGAGGGCGGCGGCGGCCGTGGCGCGGGCGCTTGTGACCTGCTGACGGCGTCCTCGCCCGAGGAGATCGTCGAAGGTTACGCCGAAATGGCCGGCGATGGCGTCGAGCAGCTCCCGGTCTTCGAGCACGGCAGGCGCTGCCGCGGCGACGGACAGGACCGTGAGTTCAGCATCGAGGCGGCGCAGGTCCAGGTGGTTGAGACGCTGCAGTTGGACTGCCGCATGGACAGCGCCCTGGAGGACGCGCACGGAGGGCACTTCGCAGCCGGCCATACGTTCGATGGCCCAGCCGGGGAGCGAGACGCGATGTTCGCGGGCGAGCTGTTCGATGAAGGCGCGGCGTTCGGCGAGGTGGAATGGGCTTACGCGCGCGACAATGCCAGCCATGAGGCGCGACGCGAGGCGATCGAGCACGCCCATTGCGTGAGGCGGCACTTCGCTCGCGACAACGACGTCTCCGCCGGAATTGATGATTGCGTCGATGGTGTGGACGAGCTCTCTGAGGGTGCCTTCCCGGCCAGCGAGGTATTGAAGGTCGTCGATGATCAGGAGGTTTGTGGAGCGCAGCTCGGTTTGGAACTCGGCGAAGGCATCGTTGCCGCTGCGAAACGCTGCCAGGTAGCGGTTGGCGAACTGCTCGGCGCTCAGACAGGCGACTGCGCGCCCTTCGTGAGCCGCGCGGGTAGCGAGCGCATGGAGGAGGTGAGTCTTCCCCATCCCGGGAGCACCGTAGATGACAACGGGATTAATGCGGCATTCGCCCACCTCCAGGAGCGCGCGACAGGATTCCAGGGCAACCTGGTTGCCTTCGGCGGGAAGGTAGCGTTCGAACGTGTAGTGCGCATTGACGGAGCCGAGGAGCCCGCCAAGGGTTCGAGCACCGGCGCCGTTGCAAGTCGGTTCGGCCGGGAGGGGCGCTTCATCCAGGGAGGGCTTGACCGTGCCGCGAGGGACGAATGCGACGACTGTGCCCTCACCGAAAATCTCCAGGCTGACGCGGGTGACGGAGGGGCTAAGCCGCTGTTCGAGCCATTCGCAGTTGAACGCGGTGCGTGCTTCGACGACGACGGTGGTGCCGTCCCAGCGAATGGCGCGGGTGTCTTTCAGCCAGGTCTCCCAATTGTGGGGCGCAACTTCGAGCTGGAGCCTGCCAAGGACGGCTTGCCAGCGACGGGCAAGGTCTCGCGGGTCGGTATGGGAGACAGACATACGCGGGCAAACTCCTTCCTTCCACACGGGAGTGGCTGCTTCAAAGTGGCCAAATGAACGTGGTGGTCAGCGTCGCGGGGGACCGGCGCCCGGGAGCCCCCTGCGGTCCCGGACGCCTGCCGCTGGCTGGCGTTGGGGTAAGGTAGCGGCGGCGTGGCGGTGGTTCAACGGTGTTATGTTCGAGCGGTCAGGATCGCACAGAGTCTTCACGCCGCCCTTGGGTTATGTGGGAATTACCCCTAAGGGTTCTCGGTGCGGGTGCACGTTCGCCCGCCAGGCGTGCGACGCGTGCAGCGGCGCCGGTGGGGGTCAGTGGCCGATTGGGGCCGGTGCCGTAGATTCAGTTCAGTCGGCGATCGGGGTGCGGCCACCGGGGAAGAGCGGTTCGCGCCTGCGCAGGCGGCCGCCGGCGAGCCAGGCACCGGTGAGGATGAAGGCAGTGAGCTTCGTCCACATAAAAACGGAGAGGAGTGGCTGGGAGATACTCATCGCGCCGAACATCATGCCGATGCCGAGGGTGACATAGACGAGCCAGGCCCAGGCGCCGACGTGGCGCTCGGCGCGCATGGCGCCGTGACGGCCGGCAGTGAGCGTGAGGACGACGATCGCGAGAATAATGGCTCCGGCCGCGACTTCCATCCACATGCGGGTAGCATCGCCGGACGTGACAGTTTCCGCAATGTGCGAACTAGCGAAATGGGAGGTTTGAGTTAGTTTGCCGCCGCGGTTGCAGGATGGCGTGAACGTTTCCGAGCATGGGTAGTATGACGGAAGGGAACTTGCTGGCACAATGACCTTGACGTGCGCGTTAACGTTGCTAGACTAAGGGAGTAGGTATGACTGAAAACGCTGTGGCCGGTGGATATCTCCAGATTGGCGAAGCGGCGGAGCGCGCCCAACTGACCCAGCGCACGCTTCGCTACTACGAAGAGAAGGGATTGCTGCACCCGCCGACGCGC
>DATNET010000284.1:0-4744 GCA_035606745.1 Tepidiformaceae bacterium | reverse complement strand
GCTCATCGTGATCGCGGGCGTCGCCTATGCGGGCGAAATGAAGAAATCCGTCTTCTCCGCGATGAACTACTACCTGCCGCTCGATGGCGTACTTTCGCTGCATTCCTCGGCCAACGTCGACCCCAAGACTGGCAAGAGCGCCATCTTCTTCGGCCTTTCGGGCACCGGGAAGACCACGCTCAGCACGGACCCCGAACGCCTCCTCGTCGGCGACGACGAGCACGCATGGAGTTCCAGTGGCATTTTCAACATCGAGGGCGGCTGCTACGCCAAAGTGATCCACCTGTCGGCCGAAGCCGAGCCCGACATCTTCGAGACCACGCATGACTTCGGCACCATTCTCGAAAATGTCATCTACGACGAATCGTCGCGGGAAGTGGACCTCGATGATGGCTCGCTTACCGAGAACACGCGGGGCAGTTATCCGCTGGGCTCGTTGCAGCACGTCTACGCCGACAAGGTTGCGCCCCACCCCAGCCACGTGATCCTCCTAACCGCCGACGCATTTGGCGTCCTCCCGCCGATCGCGCGGCTGAACACGCCCCAGGCGCTCTACCACTTCCTGTGCGGCTACACGAGCAAGCTGGCGGGCACCGAAACCGGAGTGGTGGATCCGCAGGCCACGTTCAGTGCCTGCTACGGCGCACCATTCATGGCTCTCAACCCCAGCGTCTATGCCGACCTCCTTGAGCAGCGGCTGGGAATGACCGGCGCCGAAACCTGGCTGATTAACACCGGCTGGATCGGCGGCAAGTTCGGCGTGGGCAAGCGCATCTCCATCCAGGAAACCCGGAAAATGGTCCGTGCAGTGCTGAACGACGGCATGAAGGATGTCACGTTCCGCAAGGACGAAACGTTCGGATTCGACGTGCCGCTCAGCGTCCCTGGCGTCGACCCCGCGCTCCTCAACCCTCGCGACAATTGGGCCGACCCCGCCGCATATGACGCGATGCGCGCGACGCTCACACAAAAATTCCGCACCGCGTTCGAGCCGTTCCGGCAGCTCGTCTCTCCAGAGGTCGCCGCAGCCGGGCCAGCGTAGGTCCGAGGCACCGCCAGTTCGATCACATGTACCCCGCCAATGGCCCCACACCACCGGCCCTTGGCGGGTACTTTTGCGTAACAACGCGCATCTCGAATTGCGGATCGACCCAACGGTGCACACACAGGTAGAATCGAAGTGGTTCACCGTCCGTGAGCCATCTCGTGGAACTGGGACGAGGAGTTGCAGGTGACGGTCAAATACCTTCGCGAACAACGCATTACCGGGGTCATCGCCGAAATCGCGAAGCTCAAGTTCCCCTTCCCCAACGAGACAAATCCCGACTACGAAACGTTCACCAACAACCCCAAGCCCACGATCGCGGTGGGCCAGTTCAATGGCGCAGACGTTTTCCCAGATATCGTCGTCGTTCGCCGCCCCGGGCAGTGGCTCATGATGATGGCCCAGGTGGAAAGCGAAGACACGCTGACCGATGACGTCGCCCTGGCACGATGGCTCCCCGCATCGAAGTGTGGCGAGCTCTTCATCTACGTGCCCATGGGTTCGGCCGGCGAAGCCAAGAAGCTGGCGAAGAAACACAATATCCAAATACGAGGCGTGCGCACCTGGCGATTCCGCCCGGTGTGGGGCCTGGAAGTTACCGAAGCGTGAGCGAGGGACGCGCGTGAACGTCTTCTTCGATGTCGACCACACGCTCGTGTTTATCGACCAGAACACCAACGCGTTGCGGCCCGGCGCCCGTGAAGCGATGCAGCGCCTCAAGGCCGGCGGCCACGGCGTCTACGTGTGGTCCGCTTCTGGACTCGACCACGTCCAGCGCGTCGTGCGCATGCACGAACTGGCCGAGTGGGTCGATGGCATGTTCGATAAGGACCCCCGCGTAGTGCCGTACCCGGATTTCATCATCGATGACGACTGGTACCTGGTGGAGAAGTACGGTGGCCACTGCGTGAGCCAATACAAGGCCGTCAATGCCGACGACCGAGAGTTCGAGGACGCGCTCGACCGGATGGTCGAGATGGGCGAGCTCTCAGCGTCTTCCACCCGCTCCTAGGCGCACGCTCGAATCAACAAGCCTGGTCGTCGCCCGTTCCATCCGACGCTCGAACTCACGCTTCCGCCGATCCGGCCTGCGCGGCTTTCACCCGCGGCTCCAGCCGCTTCGGGTTGATGCCGAGCAGCTCCGCTGAAAGCCGTGGCAACAATGCGCCCATCAGCACCACGAATGCCGTCGCCGTCACGAAGCTGAAGATGAACAGGCTGTTCATCAGTAAGAACCACTCCGTGTTCACCGCGGTCCACGGGGAGATGAACCGGTTCGTCAGGTAGCCAACGAAGAACGGCATGTGGACGAGGTAGATCGCGAACGCATACCGCGAAAGAAACACCGCTGGCCTGAGGGCAAACATTCCTGCGGCCGTCCGCATGACGTGGTAGACGAGTGCCGGATAGGCCACGAGCGAGAAACAGCTGAACAGGAAAATCGTCACCGCAAAGTACGAGACCGACCATATGCCGTAGCCTTCGCCGAGCACGAAATATACCGCCGCGACGCACGCCATACCGGCCAACGCCGGCCAGAGCAGCGGCCGCGTCCATTCCAGCGTGCCGAAGCGCCGCCCCGCGTATAACCCAAACGCATAGAAAAATACCCACACGAGCGGGTTGCGGTACGCCAGCGTCGCAAACGTCCCATGGATCGTCGAGGACTGGTAGTAGTAAATCGTTGCCAGGTTGACCGCGAACGCAGCCACCGCCAGCATTCCAAGCCGCTCCACGGGCCAATCACGCACGAAGAAGAACGCCACCATAAGGATCGCCAGCACGACGAGGTAGTAGTACTGCCCGGCGATATCGAAAAGCAGGTAATGGTGCCACAGGTACTCGGTTAGCCCGCCCTCGCGCCAAACCCGGTAGAACAGCGCCAGCGTCATCCAGAACAGCATCGGGATGACCACCCGTCGCACCTTCGCCACGGCATACCGCGCGAACGACGGAGACGAGTCGCCCGCAAACAGGAACGCCGACATGAAGAAAAACACCGGCACGGCCGTCTGGGCGAACAAATGGATGATGTGCATCGCCAGCACTTCGCTGTGCGGCGTCACATCCCAGGGGCTGAAATACGCATGCAAATAGACGACGAAAACGATCGCTGTCCCGCGCAGGACATCGAATTCGGGAATGTACCGCCGGGCGTGCGTTACACGCGTCGCGGCCCCGGCTGCGCCCGCCCTCGGGCTCGCGGCCGTGATCGACGCGGTTGGAGCCTGCATCTCAAGATCGTACTGTCCGCCAACGCTTTGGTCAGGCCTGATCTGGGCCGCTGGCGTTACACTTGCATAAACCCGCATCCGGGCCGGAGCGTTCGATGGACTTCACTTTCCCCGCCGAGACCGAGCAGTGGCGCGACGAACTTCGTGCATTCCTGGCTCAGGAGCTGCCCCCGGACCTCCAGGGCAGCGACGACTTTTTCGACGATGAAGAGCAGGTGCCGTTCGCCCGGCAACTGGCCAGGAAGCTTGGCGCAAAGCATTGGTTTGCACCGGCCTGGCCAGAAAAGTACGGAGGGCTCGGCAAGTCAGCGATCGAGCAGATGATCTTCAACGAGGAGATGGCCTACCAGCGCGCGCCCGCCAGCGGCCGGTTATTCACCATCGGCATCACCGGCCCCACGATGCTCGTCAACGCCAGCGACGAGCAGAAGCAGCGCTGGCTCCCCGAAATGGCATCCGGCGACGTTTGGTACTGCCAGGGATTCAGCGAACCCGGAAGCGGCAGCGACCTCGCTTCCATGCAGACGCGCGCGGTGCGCGACGGCGACGAGTACGTCATCAATGGCCAAAAGATTTGGACGTCAAACGCCCACATCGCAGACAAGATGCTCCTCCTCGCCCGCACGAACCCGGACGTGCCCAAGCACAAAGGGATCAGCGCGTTCGTCGTCGATATGAAGAGCCCGGGCATCACCGTACGCGGCATCGACAACATTGCGTATCGCCACGACTTCAATGAGGTCTTCTTCGAAGACGTGCGCGTCCCTGCCGAGAACCTGTTTGGCGGCGAAGACCGCGGCTGGTATGTGGCCGCAACCACACTCGATTTCGAGCGCTCCAACATCGCCGCAATTAGCGGTGCAAGGCGCACCATCCATGACCTTATCCGTTGGTCGAAGGAGAGCCACCCCGGCGGACGCCCCTGGGACAACGCAGACGTGCGTCACAAGCTCGCCGATCTTGTCATCGATGTCGAAGTAGGGCGGCTTATCGCCTACCGCACAGCCTGGCTGCAGGCGAAAGGCGAAGTGCCGAACTACGAAGCCAGCATCGGCAAGGTTTGGATGGCCCTGCTCGGCATCAAGGTTGGCAACATCGGTGTCAATCTCATGGGGCCCTACGGCCAGCTCAAGCCGGGCTCGAAGTGGGCTCAGCTCCATGGCCGGGTGCTCACGTCCTACCTGTTAGCAGTTAGCGGCCCCATCGGCGGCGGCACGACCGAGATCCAGCGCAACATCATCGCTCAGCGCGGATTGAACCTGCCGCGCGGCTAAGGTCCGGGTTGGATGCGCTCGCACGGAGATCGCCCCCTGGCGCCTTGCCTGGCAGCGTCAGACCCCCATGGCGCGCGCGATGGTCTCCAGTGCTTCCAGCGCCTCGTCCGTGGAGCGCAGGAGGATGTCCGCGAGGTCGACGATATCCGGTGGCGTCTCCTGGCCCCCCGACACGCCGGCAAGCAGGACAT
>DATNET010000271.1:0-2793 GCA_035606745.1 Tepidiformaceae bacterium | reverse complement strand
CGGCCGGCCACGATGCGCCTCCGCCGAGCATCACCGCTCGCCAGGGTTCTCCAGGCTCAGCTCTCTCGCGCCTTCGTCGAACGCGAACAGTTCTGCGTAGCGGCCCCATTCGATGACGATGTCGAGCACACGTTGCGCCTCCTCGTTGCCGAGGGTGCCGGCGAGCTCCTGGAGCACATCTTCCTCCGGAATGCGCCCATCCGTCCGCACATCGAGCAGGCTGCGGATGTGGCCCGCGAGCGGCACGCGCCGGGCGAGGTGCTCGCCGAAGATCTCCTTGCGCCGCAGGATGTCGGCATCGACATAACTCTTGCCCGAACCGGTCAGCTCGATGTCGCCGTTGAACACCGTCGCGAAGCCGAGCAGTTCGAGTGCTTCGAGCAGCGGGAAGAGGTCGTCCGCGCTCAGGCCCATCTCGTCGGCCAGCTCCGGCAGGTCGGCGCGGCCGTTGTACGGGCCTTCCGCAAGCGCTTCCAGCAGGCCGGTAAGCTGGCCAACCGGCGCATCCGGCAGGGGGATTGCGAACCCCTGGACGCCCTGCTCGCCCGACGGCCGGCGCTGCGTCATGAAGCTGTAGACGCGCTCGACGATCGCGCGGAACGCCGCCGAATCGCGGTCACGCGGGTGCGGTAGGCGCACCGGGATGTTCGTCGCGACGCGCCCCGGGTTCGTGCTCAGGATGAGGATGCGGTCCGCCAGCAACACACTCTCTTCGATGTTGTGCGAAACGATAAGGATGCCGCGCGTGGGGATGCGCCGTTCGATCCAGAGGTCGAGCAGGTCGCCCCGCAACGTCTCCGCCGTGAGCACATCGAGCGCCGAAAACGGCTCGTCCATCAGCAGGAGGTCCGGCTCGACCACGAGCGCGCGCGCGAAGCCAACGCGCTGACGCATGCCGCCGGAGAGCTCCCGCCGGAACGCCGATTCGAAGCCGTCGAGCCCGATCATGTCGATCGCGGCCAGCGCCCGCCGCCGGCGCTCAGATTTCTCCACGCCCTGCGCTTCGAGTCCGAGCTCCACGTTCTGGAGGACGGTGAGCCACGGAAACAGTGCGAAGCTCTGGAATACCATCGAAAGGCTTGCGATCGGGCCGTTCACGCGGTTGCCGCGGTAGATCACTTCGCCTTCGCCCGCCGGCACGAGCCCCGCGATAATCCGCAACAGCGTGGATTTGCCCGAACCAGACTTGCCCAGCAATGCCACGATCTCGCCTTCTTCGATGCGCAACTTCACGTTGTCGAGGACGAGCTGCTCTTCTCCCGAAGGCCGAGGGAACGACTTATGGACGCCCCGCACTTCGAGGATCGCACCCTTCGTGCGCGGCGCGATGGTCTGACTTTCGGCGTTGGCCGCTGCCTGGGTCATGCTCGTTCTCCTGTCACGCGAGGCGGAAGCGCGAATTGGCGAGGCGGTAGAGGCGGCGCCAGACGAAATGGTTCAGGGCGACGACGTAGATGCTCATCACGACGATCCCCAGCACGATCTTCCCATAGTTTTGCGCAAGCGTGGCATCGGCAATGTAACTGCCCAGCCCCGAGGCCGTCAGCGTGTTGTTCCCCCAACTCACGACCTCCGCGACGATGCTCGCATTCCACGTCCCTCCCGACGCCGTCAACAACCCGGTTACGAGGTACGGGAAGATCCCCGGGAGGTAGAGCGTTCGCCAGCGCTGCCACGGCGAGAGGCCGAACGTGCGCGCCGCTTCGCGCAGGTCGATGGGGATCGCGGCGGCACCCGCGATCACGTTAAAGAGGATGTACCACTGCGTGCCCAGGACCATCAGGGGCGCGGTGAAGATTTCCGGCGTGAGGTTGAACCGCACCATCACGATCACCGCGATCGGGAAAAACAGGTTCGCCGGGAACGCCGCCAGGAACTGCGCGACGGGCTGTGCCCTCACTGAAAGCCGGGCGTTCAGCCCCACATAGACGCCCACCGGGATCCAGATGGCGCTCGCGATCGCCAGCAGCACGAGCACTCGCACCAGCGTGTAAAAGCCGAGCACAAGCACATGAAGCGCATCGCGCACGCCCACCGCGCCAGCGACCAGGCTGATGAGGTTCCACAGCCCCCACGCAGTGCCGGCCGCCACCACCGCGTAGATGACGATTGGCATCGCCCGGCGCGCGGCGAGGCGTACCGTCCCGGGTAGCCGCCGTGACTCGCCGTGCGACACCTGGTTCGCGCGCCGCGCACGAGACCGCGCCGTCAGCGTCCCTACGACTACCCCCGGGATCGGTGCGACGTTGCGCAGGAAGCGGGTGCGCCGAAACAGGTCCAGCACCCAGGAGCGTGGCTCGTACTGCGCCGCTGTATCGCCAAGCCGGAACTTTTCCGCCCACGCGACGAGCGGCCGGAAGAGCAGCTGGTCGTAGGCGAGGATGACGAGCAGCATCGCCAACAGCGCCCAGACAATCGCGAGGATGTCCTTTTGGATGATGGCCCGGGCAACGTACGAACCGATCCCCGGCAACGAGACGTTATAGCGCCCAACCGTGATCGCTTCGGATGCAACGACGAAGAACCATCCGCCCGAAACCGACATCATCATGTTCCAGATGAGCGATGGCGTGGCGAACGGCACTTCGAGCTTCCAGAACCGCGCCCACGGCGAGAGGCCGAACATCGAAGACGCTTCGGCGAGGTCGCGCGGCACCGTCTTCAGCGATTGGTAGAAGCTGAACGCCATGTTCCACGCCTGCGACGTGAAGATGGCGAAGATGGACGCGCATTCGACGCCGATGAGATTGCCATTGAACAGCGCGATGAAGCCGGCCACCGTGATCGACAGGA
>DATNET010000296.1:0-6409 GCA_035606745.1 Tepidiformaceae bacterium | reverse complement strand
CGGGAGGCCACGGTGGCGTCGGAGATGACTTCGGCCAGTGCTGCCGCGAAGCGTGAGGCGGTCCCGGGGTCGACGGCTGACCCCAGCTTGCCTTCCAGCGGGACGATGCGCGCTGCGTCGCCGCCCACCTCCGGGAGCGCGCCGCCATCGCTGCAAACGACGGGCAACCCACACGCCTGTGCCTCGGCAACAGGGATGCCGAAGCCTTCCAACCAGCTTGGCTGAGCGAGGACGTCGCAGGTGTTGTAAAGCGCCAGCAGCACCTCAGGCGGGACGTTCCCCAATTCAAAGACCCGGTGCTCTAGACCCTGGCGCGCGAGTTCGGCTCGAACAGCTGGAGGCAGCTTCCGCCCCACGCGCACGACCGCGACGCCTTTCAGTTCGGCCGTGGCAAGTGCCGCGAAGAGGAGTTCGAGGTTTTTCGACCCTCCTGTATGTCCGATGCTCAGCACCCTGGGTCCGGGCGGGAGGACGACGCCCGGAGAGGCGAGAATCGCTTCGGCACCTTCCAGGGGGGCGAAATCATGAGGGATCACGACCGGTACGACGTCGATGACCGACGGGTCGATGTCGAGGATTCCGAGCATGTCCCGCTTCGTTGCCTCGGACACGGCGATGAGTGGTGCGGCATGGCGCATGGCACGAGTGCTTCGCAGGTAGAGGACGCGCCTGAGGCGGCGTGCCGGTGAATAGCCGGACATCGGGAAGTGCAGAGGGATGAGGTCGTGGCAGGTCGTGATGGTTGGCCAGCCAGCGAAGAGCCCGACGTGATGGGCGAGGGCATGGTCCGTGACATGCACGAGGTCGCAGCCGTTTGCCTGAGCAGAGCGCAATGCAGGGCGGCCCCAGTACATCGGCAACGCCCACCGGAGCGCCGGGGATGGGCGAAAGTAGGAGCCATGTGCGTCGCGGAAGTCGATTCCTTCCGTGCCGAGGGCAAGCCGTGCAGCGTACCGCTCCATGCTCAGCCAACGAGGGTCGGGATAAGGCGAGACGAGCAGCACGCGCATCGCAGCGGAGCATAGCCGACGCTGGGACAATGGGTAGCCGGGGCGCGGCCCGGCGGGCCGTTGGGGGGTTGGTGCCTGTCCTTTCTCCGCGTTCCGAACGAAATGCTGGCCCTGGGCAAAAGGCGGCCGAGGCGGGCCCGCCACAACCCGCTTGACCCCTAACGCCGGCTACGCCAGCGTAGGTTGGTTATGAACGCTGAGCCTGCCGCGAGGGCCGATGTCTACGACGAGGTCCCCTACCCCGGGCTTTCGCATTTCCTTTCGCACCCGGGCCATGTGGGCGCGGTTGCGCAGGTGCTCGGGCTCAACCCGGCTTCACCGGAGAGCTGCCGGGTGCTCGAAATCGGGTGCGCCGCGGGCTACAACCTGCTGCCAATGGCGGAAACGCTGCCGGCCAGCGAATTTATTGGCATCGATACTTCAGCCGGGCAAATTGCTGCCGGCCGGGCCGCAATAGAGGCACTGGGGCTGACCAACATCGACCTCCAGTGCCGGAGCCTGGAGGACATCGGCGAGGCGGATGGAAAGTTCGATTACATCATCGCCTACGGCGTTTACTCCTGGGTGCCAGAGGACGTGCGCGATCGGCTCATCGCGGGCATCCGGTCGAACCTTGCCGAGTCCGGCGTCGCGTATCTGAGTTATGACACGTACCCGGGCTGGTTCCAGATGCGGAAGATGCGAGAGATGTTGCTCTACCACACGCGCCGCATCGAAGAACCGCTCGAACGTGTCACGGCCGCCCGCGAACTGGTAGCGTTCCTGGCCGCAGCGGACGAGGAGCGCGGCGGCTCCGACGGCTCATTTATCGAGGCGTACGCGCGTTCGATGGCCGCTCGCGAAGACGGCTTCCTGCTCCACGACGAGTTGGCGCCCACCAACGACCCGGTCTACTTCCATGAATTCGCCGAACACCTGGAGCGCCACGGGCTCGCGTACCTCGCCGAATCGGATTTCCCGGAAGTGATGGCGGCACGCCTCGCACCAGAAGCGGCCGAAGGCCTCAACCGTATGGCCGGGACGCTGGTGGAGCGAGAGCAGTACATGGATTTCCTGCGCGACCGGGGCTTCCGCGAAACGCTCGTCACCCACGCCGCCACGGCGGCCGGGCGCGACCTGCACGTGGATGCGGAGCGCTATCGCCGCTTTTACGTGACCTCACGGGCGACCGCGATCGCGCCGGTGGACGTCTCGTCCGAATCGGTTGCCCGGTTCGAGCTTTCGAAGGCGGTGTCGCTTTCGACGAACCACCCGGTGAGCAAGGCGGCGATGGTCGTCCTCGACGACGCGTTTCCACTCTGGCTCGGGTTCGATGAGCTTTTCGAACGGGCGTCTGAGCTGGTGCGGGAAGCACGCACGGATGCCCGGGCGACAAGCCCGGCGGAGGTGGAGGCGGACCGCACGCAGCTGGCGACGACGCTGCTGCGCGGGTTCGCCCAGGATCGCGGACTGATCTCGCTGTCGATCGCGGCGCCGGGGTTCGTCACCGTCGTGACTCCACGGCCGGAGGCCTCCGGGCTCGCGCGCTACCGAGCCGCGCTGGGCAAGCGTACGGTCGTGAACCTGGCACATCAGCAGATTGCGCTGGACCCTCTGTCCAGCCGTCTGTTGCCGTTCCTCGATGGTGAGCACACGCGCGAGCAGCTGTTGGAGATCGTTTCGGAGTTGCACGGTGCTGGGGCGCAAGAACACGGGTTGCCAGCGGCCTCGCGGGATGAGCTGGAAGCGGACTTCTACGCCTGCCTCGCTGCCCTGGCCGGCCACGCGCTCCTGAAGGCCTAGGCTCGACAGATAACGTTCGTCCTAAAGGGCGACGCGGCGGCTCTCGCGCCAGCTTTGCCACGCTGCATCGACGAAGCGCATGTAGCGCACGCCATCGGCGAAGCTCGTGAGCGTCACCGGTGCGCCCTCGCGGATGGAGCGGACGAAATCCTCTTCGACGCACCATCCACGGTTGCTGCCGGGGTCGGGCTGGAGCGCCTCCGGCTTCTGGCCGTGTGCTGCCAGGGTTGCACGGTCGCCCATCGTCCAATGGAGCGTCGACTTCGAACCGTAGAGCGAAATGCCGGGCGGCGGTCCGCCGGCGGCGACCGCACTCAGCTGATAACTGATGCGTGCACCGTTGGCGAGCTGGCCGAGCACGGCGAAGCTGTCGGGCACGTCCACACGCTGAGGCGCTCCATCGGGGCCGCCCGGACGCTCGTTGACCGCGATGCGGCCATCCGCGACGACGGTGAGGGTATCGCCGAGCCAGCGCTGGATGACCTCGGCATAGATGCCGAGCATCATGATGTTTCGGCCGGAATACTTGATGACGTTCCGCCAGTGGATGGGAGTGGAAGGATCGAGGCCGCTGCCGTTCAGGCCGGTAACGGTGACCTCCATGAGCTCGCCAAGTGCTCCTTCGTCGACGAGGCGCGTAATCGTCGGACCGAGCTGAAAATCGAACGGCGCGGGAACGAGCTGGGCAACGAGGCTCGGATGAATTTCGCTCGCCGCCAGCATTTCGCGCGCCTCCGCGAGATCCATCGCCATGCGCGCTTCGCAAAGCACGTGCTTGCCGGCGCGCAACGCAGCGGTGGTGAACTCGCGGTGCTTGTACGGCCACGTGCCGATGCAGACCGCATCGATCGACGAATCGGCCAGGAGGTCGGCGACATCGGTATAGACCTTCGCGATGCCGAACTCATCGGCGACGCGCTGGCCGCTAAGCCGTGTGCGGTTGCAAACCGCGGCAACTTCGACCCCATCGATCTTTTGAAAGCCGGGAATGTGCATCGAACGAGTGTTCCCGCCCGCGCCGATGAGACCAATACGCAGTGGCATCCGTCGCCTCCCTGTTTAGACGTTAGGCGTTAGACGATAGCGGATAGCGGAGACGGACACGATTACGCAGGCTCAAGATGCCGGCGGTGTAGCCGGGGCGTTGTAGGTCACGCCGATGGAAGCGAGTGCCTGCGTCAGCTTTGGGCCGACGGCGCCGCCGAGGAGCTGGGTGCGGAGGATGCCGTCTTTATCGATGAAAAAGGTCTGGGGCAGACCGTCGCTCACGCGGTAGTGGTCGGCGATGAGGCCGTTCGAATCCAGCATTGCCGGGTAGGGCGCCTTGAACTTGTCGAGGATGCTGAGCGCCTTGTCGGAGGATTCGAGGTAGTCGACTCCGATGAATTGCACCTGCGAAGCGAGCGCTGCCTGGGCGTCACGAAACTCCGGAATCTCTTCCTGGCAGGGGATGCACCAGCTTGCATAAAAGTTCAAGACGATTGGCTTTCCTTCGAAATCGGAGAGCTTCAGGATTTTCGACGGGTCGCGCGCATCGACAAGCGCAAAGTCCGGGGCTTTCTTGCCTTCGGCGGGCCGCGCAGGGTCGAGCACGCCGGTGTTGGTCACTACGGTGGGCTGACCGGTCAGCGGATCGATGCCGGAGCTGGCGAACTGGGGCGTCGATTTCCCGCCCGAGTTGAAGAGGTAGACGGTCGCGATGATTGCCACCACCACGGCCATGCCAAGCATGGCGAGAGACATTTTGCGGTGGGCGGGCATGGCCCGGCGGTCAGCCGGAACAACGTCATCCGCGGCCGGGCTGGCCGGTGGCTGGTCTGGTTCCGGCTGGGAGTTCAGGGGGTCGTCTTCGGGCTCTGTCATCGAACAGCAGAAACGCGACGGGCAAGTTTACGATCGGTTCGCACGCCCGCAATGGTAGCAAGAACGGTGTTCATGCACTGTTAACGCTGTGGCCGAACCATTGGACGCAATGACCGCACCGACCGCGACCGCCACCGTGCTGGTGATCGAAGACGAAGAAACGCTGCGCTTCACACTTGCGCACAATTTGAAGCGCCAGGGCTACACGGTGCTCACCGCTTCGCGTGGCGACGATGGACTAAAGCTCGCGAGGGAGACCCAGCCGGACCTTATCGTGCTCGATGTGATGCTGCCGGGCGTGGATGGCATCCAGATCTGCAGGCTGCTGCGCCGCGATACGACGATCCCCATCATCATGTTGACCGCACTGGGCGGCGAAGCGGACCGCGTGGCCGGGCTCGATACCGGTGCGGACGACTACATGGCCAAGCCGTTTGGCATGCGAGAGCTGATGGCGCGCATCCGCGCCTTGCTGCGGCGGTCCGCGACGAAGCCCGAGGTGGATGACAGCGCGGCTGCCGTGGTATCGGGAGACCTGGAGCTCGACCGGGAGCGCCGTACGGCTGTGCGTGGAGGGGTGCGGCTTGCCCTGAAGCCGAAAGAGTTCGAATTGCTGCTATTCTTCATACAACATCCGGGGCGAATGTTTTCGCGCGAGCAGATCCTCAATGAAGTCTGGGGTTACGACTTTTATGGCGGGCCACGGACCGTGGATGTCCACGTGCGCTGGCTGCGGCAGAAGGTGGAAGAGGACGCGGCACTCCCGCAGCGCTTGCGCACCATTCGCGGTGGCGGCTACCTGTTCGAAGGTTAGCGGTGTTGTGCGGCGTACCCGGGAAGGCGTTCGATGAGCGGACTCGTTATTCGCGGCGCAGTTACCGGAGCGGTTGCCGCCGTGATCGGCCTGCTCGTCACCAGCCTGGCAATCAAGGCGGGCGCGGAGGGCAGCGGCTGGGTCATCGTGGTTGTGGTGTGCGCCGCGCTGGGTGCGCTGGCGGGTAGCGCCGCGCTCATCCGCTCGGCCATGGCCGTGGGCGAAGTGACGAAAGCGAGTGGGAAACTCGGCGAGGGCAACTTCGACGCCCGCGTCGGGGCGCCGTACACGCCGGTCGGCGAACTCAGTCATGCGTTCAACAGCATGGCCACGAAGGTGCAGGAGCTGTTCGAAGGGAAGGCTTCGGAGCACGCACGGCTTGAAGCCATCTTCGCAGCTTCGACCGACGCCATGGTGGCGCTCGCACCGAACATCACCGTGCGTTACATCAACCCTGCCGCCGGGGAGATCTTCGGCGTCGACCCGGCTGCCGCGGCCGGGCGGCCGTTCATCGAGACGGCGCGTGATTACGAGCTGGATGCGCTCGTGCGCAGCGCACTTACGAACTCCGAGGGCAGCGAATCGCGCGTCATCACGTTCGGTGCCGGGCGGATGCCGCTGCGCGCGGCGGCGGCCACCATTCCCGATGGTGGCGATTGGGCCGTACTGCTCATGCTCACGGACCTGACAGAGGTACAGCGGCTGGACCAGGTGCGTCGCGACTTCATGGGCAACGTCTCCCACGAACTGCGGACGCCGCTCGCCTCCATCCGTGCGCTGGTGGAAACGATGGGCGACGGGCCGATGGACGACGCCGACCAGGCGGAATTCGTGCGCCGCATACTCCAGCAGGCGGAACGGCTGACGCAACTCGTGAACGAACTCCTGGACCTTTCGCGCATCGAATCCGGCGCAATCGACCTCCACCCCGAACCCGTGG
>DATNET010000235.1:0-2723 GCA_035606745.1 Tepidiformaceae bacterium | reverse complement strand
GCTCCAACAATCGGCCCCCGAGGAACTCTCGCTCCGCATCATTCGTCGTCAAGGCGATGGCGCGCACGTAGGCGGCCGTTGCCTCGTCTCGGCGCCCGAGCCGGCGAAGGAGATCGGCCCGCGCCGCATGGAACGGTTGATAGCCATCCAGCACAGCCGCCAGCGGTGCCATAAGCTCCAGGCCAGCCGCCGCGCCTTCAGCCATCGCCACCGCTACAGCACGATTTAATTCGATCACCGGCGACGGCTGGACCTCCACCAATCGCCCGTAGAGCAGCGCAATCTGGCGCCAGTCCGTGTCCGCCGCCGTCGCCGCCTCCGCATGCACAGCGACGATCGCCGCCTGCAATTGGTAGGGCCCGGCACGCCGCCTTGAGAGGGCGCGTTCGAGCACAGCAATCCCCTCGGCAATCTGGGCGTGATCCCAGCGCCGCCGGTCCTGCTCATCGAGCAATACGAGTCGGCCGCCATCCTGCCGCGTGTCGCGGCGTGAATCATGCAAAAGGCAGAGGGCGAGCAAACCGAACACCTCAGGCTCATCCGGCATCAGCGCCGCGAGCAGTCGCGCCAGCCGGATCGCTTCGCCACAAAGGTCACTGCGGATGATTTGGCTCGAATTGGTGGCCGAATACCCTTCGTTGAAAATCAGGTAAATCACGCCAAGCACCGAATCCAGCCGCGCCGGCAACTCCGGGTCCTCCGGGACTCGGTATGGGATGCCCGCCGCCCGGATCTTGTGCTTTGCTCGCACAAGCCGCTGCGCCATCGTGGCCTCCGGCACGAGAAACGCGCGCGCGATTTCGGCCGTCGAAAGCCCGCATAACGTCCGCAAGGTCAGCGCCACCCGCGCCTCCGGCGCCAACGCGGGGTGGCAGCACGTGAAGATCAGCCGCAAACGGTCGTCTTCGATCGATGAATCAGTCATGTCGGCACCCGGTTGCTCAGCAACGGAATCCGCTTCGTGGACCAGTAGCTGAAGCTTCCGCGAGAGCGTCGCATCGCGCCGCACACGGTCGAGGGCGCTGCGCCGCGCCGCCGTGAACAGCCACCCCGCAGGGTTGCCCGGCACACCATCCCTCGACCAGTGTGTCAGCGCAGCAGCTGCGGCTTCCTGCAGCGCGTCCTCGGCAAGGTCGAAATCACCGAAGACGCGGATAAGCGTGGCCGTCAGCCGACCGCCATCCTCCCGGAACACCGAGTCGATGGCGGCGGCCACCGCGTTTTCTTCGTGGCAAGCGTTCTGCATCGTCGAACCCTCCACGTTTGGCCTGGCCCTGGGGCGCGCGCTGCCCGCGCCTCTACATCTCGAAGATGGGACGCACTTCGACCGAGCCATATTGCGCCGAAGGCAGAATCGCCGCCAGCTCGAGCGCCTCATCGAGGTCTTTGCAATCGAGCAGGTAGTACCCGGCGAGTTGTTCTTTGGTTTCCGCGAACGGCCCATCCGTGGTCACACGCTTGCCCTTGCGGACCCGGACGGTAGTGGCGTCGGAAGGTGGCCGCAGCCGTTCCGAGCCGCCGGTTGCCCCAAGCTTCTGCACCTCCTCGTGGAAGCGGGCATAGCCCTGGTACAGCTGGCCTTCTTCGGCGGTGCCGGGCTTGGGGAACAGCTGGTCGTCGTGGTAGAGCAGCAACATATAACGCATCGAGACAATCCTTCGAGGGCAGAGTTTGTATCCCCTCGCTCCACTGACGAACAAGCGACGGCGAGATCGACATTTGCGAGCATCAATTTTCCCAAGCCGCCGCCTGCCCATCCGAAGCCGCCCTTACATCTCGAAAATCGGCCGCACTTCGATAGACCCGTGTTCGGCGCCGGGAATCTTCGCGGCAAGGGCCTGCGCGTGCGCCAGGTCCTTGCAATCGAGCAGATAGTATCCGCCCAGCTGCTCGCGCGTTTCCGCGAACGGCCCGTCGGTGATAACCGTCTTCCCATCGCGAACACGCACCGTCGTCGCGTCTGTCACCGGCCGCAGCCGCTCCGAACTCTGCACGATCCCGGCCTTGTTCACATCTTCAGTGAACCGGCCGTACCCTTCGAACATTTGCATTTGTTCAGGCGTCCCTTCCTGCGGCTCCGCCTTTGGGTCGGTATAGATCATCAACATGTAACGCATTTCCAAACTCCTGTTTGAGGGCAGTATCGTATCCCTCGCACAACAGAGACGAACACCGGGGGGACAGATCGACAGCCTGGGCAGAAAGGTTTCGAATTTTTTGACGAGGCGCCGGGAGCGTGGCACATGTCGGCGTACGAAGACGTCTTGCTCGCTATCCACGCCCGGGCTTCATGAACGCGCAGCCCGAGCGCAAAGCGGGCCCCGCCGCCCGCGGGGCCGCCACCTCTTCGAGCAGGGAGCCGTATCGGTAGACGGACAAAAGGCGGATTCAGACGCTATCGTGAGCGCCGGCAAAGCCCTCATAGGCCCTGAGCCACGTCTGTATCACTCCTACGATAGCGGGCCGGGTTGCCCGGTCCGCTATCCCCGCCCGTGCTTGATGAACGTGCCGTTGTTGACTTCCTCGAACGCTGTGCGCAGCTCCGCCTGCGAGTTCATCACGATCGGCCCGTACCACGCCACCGGTTCGTGCAGCGGCTTACCCGAGACGAGGATGAAGCGCACCGGGCGCGCTTCCGTGGTCACCGTGACGGTGTCGCCGCCGAGCCCGTAGGCGACGAGCGTGCCGTTGTCGCAGGCGCTGGGGCGGTCCATATCGAAGTA
>DATNET010000227.1:0-3944 GCA_035606745.1 Tepidiformaceae bacterium | reverse complement strand
CCCAGATGGCGGAGATGATCAACGTCTCGCGCCTTTCGAACGGTATGCGCGCAGCCGCGATGATGCGCCGGTCCCTGCTCGAAGCGATCGTCCACGCGCGGGGCCGCTCGGCGTTCGGCAAGCCGTTGTCGGAACTTCCTCTCGTTCGGGCCCAATTGTTCGACATGACGCTTGATGTCGAGGCAGCACTCGCGATAGTCCTGTACGCCGCGCGAGCTCTGGACGAAGCCGATTCAGGGAGCGAGTTCCATCAGCAGATCGTCCGTATCACGACGCCACTGATCAAATACGCGGTCTGCCGCCAGGCCCGCCAGACTGCCGGGATGGCGATGAACATTCGCGGCGGCAACGGCTACATCGAGGAATGGGTGAACGCGAAGCTGGTCCGGGATAGCTTCCTGGGGAGCATCTGGGAAGGCGCGGAGAATGTCGTGGCCCTCGATGTAGCGCGCGCGGCGAGCCGTGAACGCGCTCACGAAGCGCTGTTTCGTGATCTGGAGGCACGAATCGCTGCCCTGCGCGACCCCGGCGCCAGGCGTGCATCCGAACCACTGTCCGCCGTGATGGCCGCGACGCGCGGGCGCTTCGAGGAACTGCTCACGATGGACGCGGCCACGCGCGACCCGAAGATGACGCACCTTTGCGACCGGCTGGCGGCGCTGGTCTGTGCCACGCTGCTGTTCGAAGATGCCGATGCTCAAGCGAGCGAGGGCGACGGCTATCGCAAACTGCTCGTCGCCGCCGAGTACCGTCGCCGCTACATCGATCGCCAGGACCCGCTCGACAGCACCACCATGGGCGTGCAGTGGCTGGATGAAGTCATTGATTGGGGTGCCGTCCCAGCCGAGGCAGCGCTGGCTTGAACAGGGGGCGGCGGACTACGCGCTAGATGCGCGGCGCCGAAATGATACGATGTCAACGATGACGCAGACGCTTCACCCCCGGCCATCCACGCCAGATGTGCCGCCGCTCCAGGCAGGCGACGTGCTTTCGCGGGCCGAATTCGAGCGCCGTTGGGATCGCCATCCCGAGATCAAGAAGGCGGAACTGATTGATGGAATGGTCTACCTCGAGATGACGGTGAGCCATAAACATGCCCAAGCCCACGGACGGCTGATGACCATCTTGGGTGGTTACGCCACGCGGATGAAAAACGTTGAAGTGCTCGTCGATGCCACGGTCCGCCTTGGCGCCGACGACCTGCAGCCCGATGTCACTGTGCGGAAGGTTGAAGGGGGCGGATCACAGATCTCCAGTGACGACTGTGTTGAGGGCCCACCAGAACTCTGCGTTGAGGTCGCGGTGAGCAGCGCATCCTACGACCTCCACCAGAAGAAGGAGTCCTACCGCCGAGGACGCGTGCCGGAATATCTCGTTTGGCAGGTGTTCGAGCAGAGGATCGACTGGTGGGCGCTGGATGGCGATGACTACGTCGCGCTTGAGGCAGATGGCGATGGCATCGTCGAAAGCAAGGTCTTTCCCGGCCTTCGCCTCGATGTCGCCGCGATGCTTGCCGGCGACATGGGCCGTGCGCTGGACGCACCCAGCAGCCAACCTTCCGGCTCCCCGCCAGCGGGGTGACCGTCCGCGCCGTCCTTTTTGACGTTGGCGGGCCGATCGATACTGAAATCGAATCGGAACAGTCTATCGATAGTCTCATCCGAGCCCGGTTGGAGGGCGCCGGAGTCCAGGTGAGCGATGAGGATTACGCCGCGGCCAACCGTTGGGCGGTCGAGTCGTTCGCGCCGAATACCTACAAAGCCATCATCTGGCGACTGTGTGGAAGCAACCACGAGCTTGCCTCGAGGCTGGGCCGACAGCCATTCGCTGGCCGGACGTTCGAACTGCGCCCTCGCATGGCTGAATTGCTGCGCTCACTTTCCGGTAGCGGGATGAAACTTGGGCTGGCGGCGAACCAGCCGGCGCGGGTGCTTGAAGAACTCGACAGACTCAGCATCGGGCAATGCTTCACGCATCGCGAAGTGAGCGGGCATCACGGCTTTCGCAAGCCCGACGTGAGGCTTTTTTTGCGCGCATGTGAGGACCTGGAGGTCGACCCCGGCGAGTGCATCATGGTGGGCGACCGCATCGACAACGATATCGCACCCGCCCGGCTGCTCGGAATGCGCACGGTGCTCTTTCGGACAGGGCGCCATCGCCACCAACAGCCCCGGAGCGTTGATGAGGTGCCTGACTTTGAGGTGGCTGATGTCCCCTCTTTAGAGGCATCGTTGGGTGCGCTGATTGAGCGCCCCACCACTATGTAAAATCATTCGAAGAACCGGTAAATACGGTGTTGATCGCGCACTTCTGGCGTTGAGGAGCCGAGGCCAAACGTCTATTCTTGGCCCAACAGCTTCGAAGTGGTGGTACCTGCGGCGGTGAAGAATAGAGCGGGTTCCACAGCAATTTCGAAGCGAATGCCCTACCTTCCCGGAATCGATGGCATGCGCGCGATTGCCGTCGCGGCAGTCCTCTTTTATCACGCGGGAATGGGCTGGCTGCCGGGTGGCTACCTCGGCGTCGAAGTCTTTTTCGTCATAAGCGGCTTTCTTATTACCGCGCTCTTGCTGACAGAGTGGGAGAACACCGGACGCGTGGACCTGCCCGGTTTCTGGCTCCGGCGGGCGCGGCGGCTGCTGCCGGCGGTGGGCGCGCTGCTGCTGGTGGTCCTGATCATTTCCATGGTGTTTCTACCCGACCAGATAGCGCGGCTGCGGGAAGATGCGCTCGCTGCCGCGTTCTATGTCACGAACTGGCACCTCATCTTTAGCCACCAGCCCTACTTCGAAACCATCGGCCGGCCGTCACTCCTGCAGCACCTCTGGTCGCTCGCGGTCGAGGAGCAGTTCTACATCCTCTGGCCACCGATCTTCCTGGTCCTCATGCGCTTGCTCCCCAGGCGCGGCGCCGCTGTAACAGTCGCCGTCGCCGCAGTCAGCTCGACACTCCTCATGGCTGTCCTGTACCGCACCGGTAGCGATACCTCGCGCCTGTACTACGGCACGGACACGCGTGCAGGTGGCCTGCTCGCCGGTGCAGCCCTGGCGTTCGTGTGGGCACCGTGGAAGTCGAGCGTCTACGACGGCCGGAAATCGGCGCCATGGGTCGAGGCCGCCGGATTCGCCGGACTTGCCGGGCTGGTGGTCCTGTTTTTGCGGCTCAACGAAGCCTCGCCGCTGCTGTACCAGGGCGGCTTCGCGCTCATCGGCCTGTCCACGCTGGCGGTGATCACGGCCACGGTTCATCCGCGTGCGCGCCTGTTGCCAAAACTGCTCGGAACCCCGGTCCTCAAGTGGACGGGCGTGCGTTCGTACGGCATCTACGTCTGGCATTACCCCATCTTCATGCTCACCCGTCCCGGCCTGGACATCCCGATCGACGGGCCGTTGGCGCTGGTGCTGCGCATCGGCGGCACGCTGGCCGTCGCCGAACTGTCCTATCGCTTCATCGAGCGGCCGGTGCGAAATGGAGCCCTCGACCCGGTGTTCAGGACGCTCCTGCGGCCCCGCAGCGTCACCCAGTGGCGGCTCCGCGCGGCCTCGGCGGCAGGCTCGGGTGCAGTGCTGCTGGTCGTCGTATCGGCCGCCAGCGCATCCACGCCTCCGCCCCCCGCCTATCTCCAACAGCCGGCGTTCCACGGCATTGTTACGCAGATTGTCCCGCCCACCTCCGCGCCGCCGGTGGGCACTCCCTCCGGGGTCGGGGCAGTGCCCACGGCTCGTCCCACCGCCACGCCCACGGCCCAGCCAACGGCCACGCCCGCCACCGAGGCACCCCCGGGCGCTGCGCACCAACCGTTGGTTCAAACGCCGACGCGGACAGCCCCGACTGCGACCGCCATCACAACGGACCCGCCCACCCCGCCGGCACCAACCGCGACACCGCTACCGCCGGTGACGCCAACGACCGCCGATATCCTTGCGGTCGGCGATTCAGTGATG
>DATNET010000222.1:0-7620 GCA_035606745.1 Tepidiformaceae bacterium | reverse complement strand
TGATGAAGCGCCTGTCGGGGATGAGCGTGCCCGGCTCCAGCAGGTGGCTAACCGGTACTTCGAGCAAGTACGCCACTTCCTCATCGCTGAAACGCCACTCGTACGGATACCGCGCGACCCAGCCCACGAACGGCGTGACCACGTAGTTGCTCACGGTCACCATTTCGTCCAACTGCCCGAGAATATCCACGTCTTCGGGCAGCACGCCGATCTCCTCGTGCGTCTCGCGCAGCGCCGTTTCGGCGAGGCTCATGTCCTCAGGGTCCGATGCCCCACCGGGGAAGCTTATCTGGCCCTTGTGGTCGTGTACCCTGTCCGTCCGCTTTTGGAACACGATGTGAAGGTCGCCATCGTGGTCGTGCAACAGCACAAGTACGGCGGCGGGCACCACGCCCGGCCCGGCGTCTGCCGATGAAGGCTGGTAGGCCGCCAGCGTCTCTCGCAACTGCTCTTTCGTCTGCGCTCCCGCGTTCATCCGAGGCGCGTCGCGAATTCACGCCGCCTCGTCGAAGCGACGAGCTCTGCCCAAATGCGCTCACCAAACGCCTGGGCTGCGGCCTTGTCTTCGTCCGAATCAATCGCGTCGACCGCTGCATGGACATCGACAAGCGCACCGCGAAGGGCATCGTTCTCGGCCTGCAATGCCGAAACCTTGTAGCTGTCGGCTCGTGTCGCGATCGCCTTCTCGACGCGGCCAACCAGCGGCGGCGACAACAGGGTCAGCGCATCGGCGAGAATGTCGCGCACGATTGCGTTTTCCACCACCAGCCGGTCCGCCGCCCGGTCGAATTCATCGGCGACCATGAACACGAGCCCGCCAGCCACGGTGACGGTCTGTTGTCCGTAGGCCGTCTTGATTTCGCCAAGGACACTTGTGACAAGCGTCATGCCGACGCCCTGGAGCACTCGCGCGGGTTCTGGTTTCATGTCAGCCTCCCGAGCGTACGCAGCAAGAACTGGTCCTGCGAATTGATTAGCGTGTAGGCCACGACGGCAAGGAAGATTTCATTGGTCTTCCCTTCCTGGAATGCGCGCGCCGCTTTGAGCCAGATGCCCTGGCATTTCACGTTGGTGAACACGTCCCACCAGTGCACAGCCGCGGGGTCGGCCGTTAGGCCACTTGCTTTCTCCCAGGTGCGTGTGGCGGTCGCACGGTCGACGATTCCCCCGGGCCGGCCATCCTTCGCCCACTGCCACGCCTCATTGAACGACCACGCAAGGTCTTCCAACGGGTCGCCGAGATGCGCCATCTCCCAATCGACGATGCCACAGATTCGCCCATCCAGCCGGTAGAGGAAGTTGCCGACGCGGTAATCTCCGTGCACGACGCTGATGCGCTGGGCCGGGGGCGGCGGGTTCGCGCGCAGCCAACGGATCGCTGCGCGCATCACCGGTTGAGGGCTCAACTCCTCCTCCGTGATAATGCGTTCCCAGCGTGCCAGCTCCACGCTCCACGCCGTTTCCGGCGTCGGCGCCTCGGCAAACTTCTCCGCCGGCGAGCCGCGCCAGTCGAACGCCGCGATGGCGCCGAGAATTTCGTACATGTGCTGCGCGATCGGCGCTTGCAGGTCGCTGTACGGCGGCGCCTGCAGCGTCCGCGTCCCGCCCTCGCAATCGAGGATGCGGTCCATCAAGAAGAACGGCCCGCCCAGTACGGAGCCGTCGTTTTCGAGCCAGCGCATGCGCGGCACCGGGACGCTCGTACCCCAGAAGCTGTCATAAAATGCGTATTCCGCCTCGCGGTCCGTATCAAGCAGGCTCGCAGGGGGGTCTTTGCGCAGGACGAGCGGCGCCGTGACTTGTTGGCCGTCCTCATGCCAGTTCGCGTCGAACATCCACGTTTCGCGCGAAGCTCCGCCCGGGATGCGCGACAGGTTCGAAATAGTCAGTCCCTGTGCCCCGGGAATCCGAGGCGCAAGGTAGCGTGTGAGTTTGTCTTCCACCGTCGGGATCCTGTCCTCTGCCTGTGCGGGTGTCAAACCGGACCAACAGCAACGGCCTCAAGTTTGCTCCCCTCTTCCGCGAAGTCGGGAGAGGGGTAGGCGAGCCCGCACGCGCGCTCAGGGGTGAGGGCCCCGAACCCCTAGATCGTCCCCTTCGTGCTGGGGATGTCCCCCCCGCGCCGCGGGTCGATGCGCGTGGCCGCGTCCAGTGCCCGCGCCATCGCCTTGAAGCACGCCTCGATCTTGTGGTGGTCGTTGACTCCCGCCAATGTGCGGATGTGCAGGTTCATCTTCGCCGCGAAGGCAAACGATTCGAGGAAGTGGCCGTACAGGTCCGGTGGCATCCCACCAACGTCCCGCCCCAGCAGCCTCAGGTCCAGCGCTGCATAGGGCCGGCCGCTGAGGTCCACCGCCGCAAACGCGAGCGCCTCGTCCAGTGGCATGACCGCCGACCCGGCGCGCACGAGGCCCGCCTTGTCGCCTAACGCCTGCGTGAACGCCTCGCCCAGCGCGATGCCGCAATCCTCGACCGTGTGATGAGCATCAATATGGAGGTCACCGGTCGCCCGAACCTCAAGGTCGAACACTCCGTGCTTGGCGATGTGGCTGAGCATATGGTCGAAAAACCCCAGCCCGGTCTCGGTCACGAACTTGCCGCTGCCATCAACGTCGAGCACAACGTCGATCGATGTCTCGGCGGTCCGCCGGGAGATGCTCGCGGTTCGGGTCATTCGTCCTCCAGGCTGTGCAGCGCCTCGATCAGCCGGTCCGTGTCTTCCGGCCGTCCCGTGCTAATTCGAATGTAGTTCGCGAGGTCCGGGCGGTCGTAGTAGCGGATGAGCACGCCGCGCTTGCGCAGCCCGTCTCGCACCGACCGCGCCTCGCGCCCCAGTACCCGCACAAGCACAAAGTTGGCGGCCGAGGGCAGCGGCTCAAGCCAATCGAATGCGGCCAGCCGCTGGGACATCCGCTCCCGCTCGGCAACGATGCAGCGAACAGTTTCGAACACCTCGCCCCGGTGTTCTATCGCAGCCCGAGCGCCCACATCGGCGGCCACGCTGACGTTGTACGGCTGCTTGATCGCCATCATCTCTCGTGCCAGTTCGGGAGTGGCAATGGCGTACCCCACGCGCAGCCCCGCAAGACCGGCCCACTTGCTAAACGTCCGCAGCACCACCAGGTTCGGGTGGCCGGCAATCAGCGGCACGGCTGTCTCTCCGCCGAACTCGATGTATGCCTCGTCGACCACGATGAGCGCTTCCAACGCGCACAGCTCCTCGACCTCCGCCCGGCTTAGGGGGTTGCCCGTCGGGTTGTTCGGAGATGTGACGAACACGACCTTCGCGCCACTCTCCTCGACCGCAGCCCGCACAGCCGCTACGTCGAGTTCGAAGCCAGGCCCGCGTGGCACCTCAATCGGCTTCGCCTGGCTGATTCTCGCAAGGAAGCTGTACATCCCGAACGCCGGAGTCGGGATCACGACCGCCTCGGGCAACGTCAGCCGCAGCAGGATGTCGATCAGGTCGTCCGCGCCCGTGCCCGCAACGACCTGCTCCGGCGACACCCCAGCGAAGCTCGCAATTGCTTTGCGAAGTGCGGTCTGGCTCGGGTCTGGATAAATGTGAAGGTCGGCGCCTGCGATCGCGGTGAAGACCGCTTCGGGCGCGCCATAGAGGTTCTCGTTGGCATCCAGCTTCACCAGCCGCTCAACGGGCACGCCGATCTCGGCCGCCAGCACCTCCAAGGGCTTAACCGGGGTGTACTCCTCAAGTTCGTCGATGTCGGCCCGAAGCAGCCGCCGGATGTCCACGGCTATCGGCCCTGAATGCGGCGTTCAACAGCACGCGCATGCCCGGTCAGGCCTTCGGCGCGTGCCAGCACGCTCGCGGCTTTCGCCAGCTCTTCCGTCAGCCCCTCCGGGATATTGACCACACTCGTGATCTTCAGGAAGTCGTTCACGCTCAGTGGCGAACTCCAGCGCGCGCACCCGCCAGTCGGCATCGTGTGGCTGGGGCCCGCCGTATAGTCGCCAATCGCCTCCGGCGACGATTCGCCCAGGAAGAGGCCGCCCGCGTTCCGCACTTTTGGAGCATACGCCAGGGGGTTTTCGACCAGCAGACAGAGGTGCTCGGGCGCATAGTAGTTCGCGAGTTCAATGCCGTGGTCGATGTCATTAACGAGGATGCAGCCGCCCCGATTCTCAAGCGCCGCCCGCGCAATCTTGCCCCGCTCCATGTCCTTGAGCTGGCGTTCGATCGCGCGCGACACTTCATCCGCAAGGTAGTGCGACGGCGTCAGCAGGATCGGGCTCGCAAGCGCATCATGTTCCGCCTGCGCCAGCAGGTCCGCCGCCACCATCTCCGGGTCGGCGCTTTCGTCGGCAATGACGACCGTCTCCGTCGGCCCGTAAATGGAGTCGATCCCGACGTCTCCGAAGACCTGCTTCTTCGCAATCGTGACGAACAGGCCGCCGGGCCCGCAAATCTTATCGACGCGCGGGAACGTTTCTGTGCCGTACGCGAAAGCCGCGATCCCCTGGGAGCCACCCGCCTTGAAGACGCCGTCGACGCCCGCGATGTCTGCCGCCACAAGCTTCACGGCCGGTACGCTGCCGTCCGGCAAGTTCGGGCTTGTCAGGAAGAGTTCGTCCACGCCCGCCACGCGCGCCGGGACCGCACACATCAGCACCGTGCTGGGCAGCGGTGCCCGCGTCCCCGGCACGTACACACCGATGCGCTGGATCGCGCGCGTCATCTGACCCAGCCCGTTCTGGTTGAAGTCCATGAGCGACCCACGGAGCTGCTGCTCGTGGTACCGGCGTATGCGGTCGGCCGCAAACTTCAGCGCCTCGACAATTTCAGCATCCACCGCGTCGTACGCGGCACGCGTCTCCTCGGCCGTAACCCTGAGTTCGTCCGCCTGCGCTCCGTCAAAGAGCGAGTTGTAAAACCGTACCGCGTTGTCGCCGTCTTCGCGCACGTCCCGAATGACACGGCGCACCACCTCATCCGGCGAAAGCTCCTGGCCGAAGGCGCGGAACGTCGTCTCCCGCATGTCCATCGGAAGCTCGTCGTTGTTCAGGGGTTCGCGAGACAGGAGGAGGCGCTTGCCTTCCTCCGCATTGCGGATTATCCGCATCCAAGGTACCTCTCTACAGCCGCCCGAGCGGCCGAAGTCGATCGCTGGACGAACGCGTCAATCTCTGCGTTGGTGATATGTGCGATTGTCTCATCCAGTAGTTCGGGGAGCGAATCGAGGAACGAACTCAACGTCTCACCCTCCTCCAATCCCGAGTGCCGCAGATGGTTCGCGATCATCCCTCGCGTACGCTCCCAGTCCATGCTTCGCTCCGCGATATCGATGGTGACGAGCCGCCAGCGGTCCAAAGTCGCCGCATCGACAAAGCCAGTCTCGATGCCCTCCACCGTGCATGCGAGTGCCCCACAGATGTTCTGCTTCAGTTCAGGGTCGCTCCCGTACGTCCGATCGAGGTCGAACTGCAACAGGCGATCCATCACATTCGCCCGCACGCGCCCACCCAGCTCGTCGTGGCGCGCGAAAAACGGACGGTAGATGCCCGTGATGTACTGCTCATCCATCACCAGGTGGCTGACATAACCCGCAACGAACGCTCGCGTCTGGTCGTTCAGCCGTTCCGGCGCCACGAGTCCGCCATGCTCTTCGAAGAACATGGCGACCGAATCCTGGTGCCCCATCTCGTTGAGGTCGAAGTAGTGCGTGCTAAAGCGGTCCTGGCGCGTAATCACGCGGATGTCTGGCGTCGTTGCGCCCAGCAGGTAGGTCCCGCGCGAACGGTCGATTCCCGCGCAATCGAGCTCCTGCGCTATCTGCCGGGCAAGGACCATGTGCAGCGTGATTGGTGGCATGTTTACTGTAGGAGCGACGCGATTTGGGCACTACCGCGCTGAAAACGGACGGCGATGTTTGGCTTCCCTCGCACAATACCGTACTTCCACGATTCCATGGAACCGCGACGGGCGGCACACCTGGAGAGACACACGTCTGAAACGCCCGCCGCCGCTAGGCGAGGTACGAGCCCTATACTTAATCCGCAATGAAGCGCCTCGCCGCCCCGCGCCGGGCCTGGTTCGCCGCCCTTCTGGTCGGAGTTCTGGGCGTTTGTGCCACGGCCTGCGGCTCGACCCCTCCGGACGCGGTCCACGTCCTCAAGGCCGATGATGATGTCGGCCCCGTCATGCAGCAGTACATCGACCGCGGCATCTCGCGCGCTGAGGACAACCACGCAAAGCTCGTCGTCATCGAACTCGATACACCGGGCGGCCTCGACACCTCAATGCGTTCGATCGTCCAGCGCATCGAAGCGTCGAAAGTGCCCGTCGTCGTCTACGTTGCCCCCTCCGGGTCACGCGCGGCCAGCGCCGGCACCTTCATCACGATGGCCGCAAACGTTGCCGTCATGGCGCCCAACACCTCCATCGGCGCCGCCTCACCGATCAACTCAGATGGCAGCGACATCGGTGGCACGCTCGGCAAGAAGGTAACCAACGACGCCGTGTCCTACATCCGCGGCATCGCCCAATTGCGCGGCCGAAACGCTGATTGGGCCGAACAGGCTGTACGCAACGCCGTCTCCATCAACCAGACCGACGCCGTCAATCAGCACGTCGTCAACTTCGAAGCGAGCTCGCTTTCCGACCTCCTTAAGCACCTGGACGGCACCTCCATCAACATGGCTCCGAACCCGCCGATGACGATTCACGGCCTCGTCGGAGCCCCAATCGTCACGACCAACATGACCCCATGGGAACACCTGCTGGACTTCGTCGCCGACCCAACCGTCGCGTCCATATTGATCACCCTTGGCTTCTTCGGTCTCGTCTTCGAACTTGCCCGGCCGGGCCTCGTCGTCCCGGGCGTCTTCGGAGCTATCGCGCTGGTCCTCGGGTTCATCGGGCTCGGCACGCTTCCGATCCATACAGCCGGCCTTGTCCTCATCGCCATCGCCCTCATCTGCTTCGCCTTCGAAATCCACTTCCCCTCGGGCATCCTCGCAGTTGGCGGGATCATCGCTCTCATCCTTGGCGCCGTCATAACGTTCCGCGATACCCCTGCCAGCACACACCCTTCGCTGCCCATCGTCGCCATCCTCCTCGCCGGCACCGCCGGGCTCATCTTCGTCGTTGGCGTTAGCGTCGCCCGCCTTCGAAAACTCACCGCGACAACCGGCACTGGCGCGCTCATTGGCAAGCTCGCCATCGCCCGTTCGCCCATCACCGCGGAGGACGAAGGGTTCGTCTTCGTCCACGGCGAACGCTGGAAAGCCCGTCTTGACCATGGCTCTGCTGCGACTGGCGACCGTTTGCGTATAGTCGGGGCTGAAGGCTTCCGCCTACGGGTGCAGAAAGAGGAAGAGCCATGACCTCGCCCACGCCGCCACCGCCGACTCCGCCTGCCGGCCGCCTGCCGGACATGCCTCCGGAGGAATACCCAACCGGCGCGCCGGCACGAGTCGTCCGAGTCATCCTCCTTGGCCTCAGCGGCTTCTTCTTCATCTTTCTCTTTCCGTTCTTTATCCGCGTCGTCGCCGAATACGAACGCGGAGTCATCTTTCGCCTCGGGCGGCTGGTCGGGGCCAAAGGGCCGGGTCTCTTCATCCTCCTCCCGTTCGTCGACCGCATGGTCAAAGTCGACCTTC
>DATNET010000212.1:0-2697 GCA_035606745.1 Tepidiformaceae bacterium | reverse complement strand
ATGCGCCGCTTGATCGGCCCGATGAACGGCCACAGCGCCGCGAATGCCCACGCAACCAGCGCCAGGCCCGGCACCAGCGCAAGCCGCCGCGAGGCCGAGTTGAGGCCCCGGGCCGTCAGCGTTTTCGTGGCCAATTCGGTCGCGAGGTAAAGGTCGAGATACAGCAGGAACAGGCCGACGGTGATGAACGCGCCTTCCTTGGTCAGCACCGAACCAACCCAACCGGCGGCAGTCACGAAGAGCCAGCGGTTACGGCCTTCATCGAGGTAGCGCCACATGCCCGCTACCGTCAGCAGCGTAAAGAAGGCGAGATAGATGTCTTCGCGGAAGAAGCGGCTGTAATAAACGATGGTTGGCGAGAAGGCGATGAACGCCATCGCCGCCGCGGTGCCCAGCGGCGTCAGGCGTTTGCGCATCAGCAGTGGCAGCGCCACGAGTGCTGACCCGAAGATGGCTGCGGACACGCGAGCGGTGTAGTCATTGGCGCCAAAGATCAGAAAAACCAGCGCTTCGGCGTGGTAGTAGAGCGGCCCGTGGAAAATCGGGCTGTGATGGTAGGCGCCCTGCAACAGGCTCCACGACCACTGCGCGTGAATGCTTTCGTCGTGGTGCAGGGCGCGGTCGCCCAGCCCCCAGAATCGCAACGCAATGGCCGCGGCGAAGATCACGAAGTAGACGCCCCACTCCCAGTCGATCGCGATGCGTACGGAGAGGGCGCGGTCCAACACGGTGGGACGGTAGGCGGGGGTCAGCACGGCAGGACGCGTCGTCATGTCTTCGCCTTCAGGTATACGGCGATAGGCTGGGAAGTGTTCTTCGCGGTGCCGCGATTCGCGACCCAGCGCAGGTAGGTGAGGAAATCGGCGGTGGGCGGCTGCACCTCACCGACGAGTGCCCAATCGCCGGAGAGCGCGGTGTAGCCAGTTGGCGCCGGTTGGCTGGCCGGCCACAGGACGATCGCGGCGTCTTCCGGTACGCGCGAGGCGACGATGATGGTACCGGAATCGCGGAATGGCCAGGTAACGGCGTCGGCGAGGTCGGGATGCACAACGATGGTTCCGTGATTGGCTGCGGCCGTCTGAAGGGCGATGTCTCGGAGTTCGTGGGCCTGGCCCGTGAGGTAGGGCGATGGCGACGGTTCACTGCCTGCGCTCAGGCCAACGCCGAGGCCACCGGACAGAAACGGTACTGCCGCAACGGCAAGCGCCGCCGCGGTCAATGTCCCCCACGATTCGCGCTGGCTCGCGAGTAAAGCGAGCGATGCCACCGCAATGATGCCCAGCCCGGCGACGAGAAGCTGCTCGGCGGCACCGCCGACCGCATCGGCGTGGGCCCACTTCAGACCAACGGCGAGCGCTAGCAGCGCCGTGAACGCGGCGAACGGGATGAGATAGCGCCCATAACGCCAATCGGCATGGACCATAGCCGCCAGCGCTTCGGCAGCGAGGGGGCCGAGGATCAGTGCGAGCGGCGTCGTCACCGCCACGAGCGATACGGCGCTATGCGAATTCGCCGAGGCAATGAGCCATACCAGGGCAAAGCCGGCCCACGCCAATAGCAGCAGTTCCCGTGGGCGAAAGACGCGTTCGAGGTACATCCGATTCACCAGGACAACGGCGGCCGCAATTCCGGCGAAGAGCACCGGAAGGCCGTAGAGCAGCGTCATGTCGAGCGCTGTGGCGGTCGACCACGTCTGGTCGAAGCTGTCCGCGAAGAGCATGAAGGGCGGCACGCGCAAGCCATCGACGCCCATGCCGAACTGCACGGTTGCGAGCACGACGCCAGCGGCGACGCCGACCGCGCACCAGGCGGCCGCGATGGCCGGTGGATAATCGGCGCGGATTAGCCGGACTGCGGCCCAGCCTGCCACGAGCGGCAGGACCAGCGGGCCCGACGTCACGGCCAAGAACCCGACGACCGGCAGCAACCACCGCGGCAGGGCATCGCCCCGGGCATCGCGGTCCATGGCAACGAAGAGCCAGACCGTTAGAGCGAGGTCAAAGCCCATCGCGGAAGCGGAACTGCCGAGCGTGATCGCCGGCCCATCGAACGCGAGGACGACGAGGGCGAGCAGCGCGCCAGCCTGGCCCAGGCGTCCGCGCAGCATAAAGAGCGCCGCTGGGATACTGGCCGTCGCGAGAAAGGCCAGCGTGCGGGCGGGCGCCGCCGAGCTGGAGAGGTGAAGGAGCAGTGTCGTGAGCGCCTGAAAGAGCGTGGGTACGAAGTGTGCGCCAGCAACGCCCGAGCGTGCCTGCCATGCGCCAGAGAGTTGCAGGAGTTCAGCCCCGGCGACGGGTGCGTGCCATATCGTCGCCACTCTCAACAGGATGAAGAGGGCAGCCGCACCCACCCAGGCGATCGCCGAAACGGAGACAACGAACCCGCGCGGGCCCGGCTCGGGCCGGCGCTCCAGCTGTGCTGCCAGTTCGCCTGGAGTTGGCTCGTCGACCAGCGCGCTCACCTCGCTCACGAGGTTCGCACCACGGAATAGACCGGAAGCGAGTAGATTCGCAGGCCGCCCGAATCGAACGCAACATCCAGGAACGAGGCGAAGTCGGGCATGGTCGTGGCCGGGTATTTCGCCTTTTCGAGGCTGCCCACGACGAGGTACTGCGCGCCTAATCGCCGCATGACGCTCAGCACGTTGGCCGGGTCCTGGTCCGTGTAAACGCTATCCACCAACGATTGGCGCTGGCT
>DATNET010000191.1:0-4010 GCA_035606745.1 Tepidiformaceae bacterium | reverse complement strand
TCGGCCTCGTCCGCGGTCGCAATGGCATCGATGATGTCGTCGAGGTTGCCGTCGAGTCGATCGGGAATGTTGTGCACCGTGAGCCCGATGCGATGGTCCGTGATGCGGTCCTGCGGGAAGTTGTACGTCCGAATCTTTTCGCTGCGTTCGCCGCTGCCGACCTGCAGTTTACGGGTCGCGCTCATCTCCGCGTCGCGCTTTTGTTGTTCCATGTCGAAGAGCCGTGAGCGCATCACCGTCATCGCTTTGATCCGGTTCTTGAGCTGCGAACGCTCGTCCTGGCAGACCACCACGATGCCGGTCGGGACGTGCGTCAGCCGCACTGCTGTCGCGACCTTGTTGACATTTTGTCCCCCGGCGCCAGACGAGTGAAAAATATCGACGCGGAGATCCTTCTCCTCAATATCGATGTCGACTTCTTCGGCTTCGGGAAGCACGGCGACGGTCGCGGTCGACGTGTGGATGCGGCCCTGTGCTTCTGTTTCGGGCACCCGTTGCACACGATGGACGCCCGATTCGTATTTCAGGCGCGAATACGCTCCGTCGCCACGCACTTCGAAGACCACTTCCTTGAATCCGCCCTTTTCCGATTCCGATGCGCTGAGGATGCCGGTGTGCCAGCGGTGCCGCTCGGCGTAGCGCACGTAGGTGCGATAAAGCTCGAAGGCGAACAGCGCAGCCTCTTCACCCCCGGTACCGCCACGGATCTCCATGATCACGTTCCGTGCATCACGAGGATCTTTCGGAAGCAGTTCCCGCCGGATCCGGGAGGTGAGTTCAGCGGCGGCTGCTTCACTCTCTGCTAACTCACTCTCAGCCATCGCGCGCATCTCAGCGTCATCTTCTGTCAGCATGCCGCGAGCTTCGGAAGCCGTCTGTTCGGCCGCTTCGTAGCGGTCGAGCAAGCCGACGAGTGTGCTGACCTCGGCGCGCTCCTTCGCAAGCTGGTTCATGCGTTCGAAATCCGAGGCGACATCGGGCGTCCCCATCTCGTTCGTGAGGTCGTCGTAGCGCTGTCGAACGCGCCGAAGCTGCTCGAGAAGGACGTCATCCATGCTTAGCGTGGCGGTCCGCCGCGGCGTTCCGGCCATCTCCTTGGTGATCCGAGTTTAGCAGAGGCTCCGATACGGTCGGCTGCGCTAGCCCGGCCCGAACCGTACAGCGAGTTCCCGCCGCAGATCCGCGAGTTCCACGGTTCGCTGTTCGCCCTCCGAGCGCAATTCCTTGAGGACCGCCGTGGCAGAACGCAGTTCATCGTCGCCGATGATGACGGCCAGCTGCGCTCCGGAAGCGTTTGCACTGCGCAGCTGCGACTTGAAGGAGCGGCCGCTTTCGCCGAGTTGTGCGGCTATGCCCATCGACCGAATCTCGCTGGCGAGCCGGAATGCGGCGGCCTGGCCGCCCTCGGCGCGGTGCACGATGAATACGTCGGCCTGGGCCGCGGGCTCGAACACGATGCCGTTCTGCTGCATTTCGAGGATCAGCCGCTCGATCCCGGAACCGAACCCCATGCCACCGGTTGGTGGCCCGCCAAGGAGCTCCATCAGTCCATCGTATCGGCCGCCACCGCCCAGCGTGCCCTGAGCCCGTTCGTCATCCGCACGCACGATTTCAAAGACCGTGCGGTTGTAGTAATCGAGGCCCCGGACGAGCAGGGGGTCGATGCTGAAGGGGATATCCGCCGCCGCTAATGCTTCTTGGACGGCCCTGTGATGCGCCTCGGCCTCCGGGCTCAGGCTGTCCACCAATTTTGGCGCCCCGGCCTTCGCAGCGAGGTCGCGCTCGTCCTTGCTATCGAGCAGCCGCAGAGGGTTGCGCTCAAACCGTCGCTGGCTGTCTTCAGAAAGCCCCTCAAGTAGCGGCCGATAGTAGTCTTTTAGCCGTTCAACATAGGCTTTTCGCGGCCCGGGGTCGTCAATCGAACCGAGGCGGACTTCGAGGTTTCGCAGCCCCAGGCGCTCTGTCAGCCGCCACAGCACTTCAATGACTTCCGCATCGACCAGCGGGTCGGCAGACCCAAGCACTTCGCAGTCGAACTGCGTGTGTTGGCGGTAGCGGCCCTTTTGTGGGCGGTCGTAGCGAAACATCGCCTTCGTCGTGTACAGGCGCACAGGTTGGGGCAGGCTCCCCATACCATGTTCGAGGTACGCGCGGCACACCGCTGGTGTCGCCTCTGGTGTCAGTGCGAGATGCTCCTCCCCGCGGTCCGTGAAGGTATACATCTCCTTCTCCACCACATCGGTTGTGTCGCCGCTGCCCTTCTCGAACACCGCCGCGAGCTCGAAGACGGGCGTGTCGATACGGCGAAAGCCGTGCAATCGTGCTACTTCGCCAGCTTGTTCAAGCACGGCGCGCCAGTAGGGTTGCATTTCCGGCAGTACATCCTGCGTGCCACGCGGCGCCTGGAAGCGGGTGCTCATATTGGTACCGTGTTCAGTCCGGGGGTGGATACATGGTAGGATAGGGCTGAAGCTGCGACGCGGCAAAGAGGTGGCAAGTGTGCAGGCTCGGGTAGCAGAACCCGTAGCTCGGGGCGACGACTTTGATGCCGTGCTGCGCCGCGCCGCCGAATACCTCCCCCCGGACCGTCTTCAGCTCCTGCGCGATGCCTACGAGTTCGCCGCCGAGTGCCACGCTGGGCAGCTGCGGAAGACCGGCGATCCCTACATTACTCACCCGGTCGCGGTAACACTTTCTGCCGCTGAGCTCGAGCTCGATGCACGTGCGCTCGCCGCGGCGCTCCTCCACGATGTCCAGGAAGATTGCGGCATTCCGAACGAGGTCATCGCTGAGCGTTTCGGCGCGGATGTAGCGCGTTGCGTCGACGGCTTGACCAAGCTCGAAAAGCTTCCGATGCCCTTCGCCACCGCCGATCAACTGGCACGTGACAGCGTCCAGGCGCAGAACCTGCGCAAGCTCTTCCTGGCCATGGCCGAAGACATCAGCGTCGTACTCATCAAGCTCTGCGACCGGCTCCACAACATGCGGACGCTCTGGGCGTTCGAAAATCCCGAAAAGCGTCGCCGCATCGCACTCGAAACGCAGGAAATTTTCGCGCCCCTGGCGAACCGCCTCGGCGTGTGGCAAATCAAGTGGGAGTTGGAAGACCTCGCCTTCCGCTACCTCGAGCCAGAGAAGTACAAAGAGATCGCCGAACTCATCGCCTCCAAGCGGGAAGCGCGAGAGAAGTACGTCGAAGAGGCGACAGAGGTCCTGCGTGAGCACCTCGCCGCCGCATCGATCGAGGCCGAAGTCACGGGGCGCGCCAAGCACATCTACAGCATCTACCAGAAGATGCTGCGCTATTCCGATGAAGCCAAGTCGTTCGATCAGATTTACGACCTGCTCGCCGTGCGCGTATTCGTGGACACCGTCGAAGAGTGCTATCACGCCCTCGGTGTGGTACATGCGCTGTGGCGCCCGATCCCGGGACAGTTTGACGACTACATCGCCAACCCCAAGGACAGCATGTACCAGTCGCTTCACACCACGGTTGTCTCGCTTGGCGGCCGGCCGTTGGAAATCCAGATTCGGACGCACGAAATGCACCGTGTGGCTGAATATGGCGTTGCGGCCCACTGGCGGTACAAGGAGGGCGGCAAGCAACAGGGCAAAGATGAAGAACGCATCGCCTGGCTTCGCCAGCTCCTGGATTGGCAAAGGGACCTTGCCGGGGCCGAGGAGTTCATCGAGAGCGTCAAAACCGACATCTTCCAGGACCAGGTCTTCGTGTACACGCCCAAAGGTTCGGTGCTTGACCTGCCTGCCGGCGCCACCCCGCTCGATTTCGCCTACCGCATCCACACCGACCTTGGGCACCAGACCGTTGGCGCCAAGGTGAACGGCCGCATGACCTCGCTCAACGCGACGCTTCGCAACGGCGATGTCGTGGAGATCATTCGGAGCAGGACCAGCAAGGGACCATCGCGCGATTGGCTCAATGGGAATCTCGGCTACGTCCGGACGGCACACTCCAAGGAGAAAATCCGGCAGTGGTTCCGAAAACAGGA
>DATNET010000163.1:0-7435 GCA_035606745.1 Tepidiformaceae bacterium | reverse complement strand
CGCGTACGCCATTCGCGCCATGAGCGAACATTGCCATGCCGCTGCGCTCCTTATTGGCGATGGCGTTGTGCCCAGCAACGAAGGGCGTGGCTACGTCTTGCGCCGGGTGCTCCGGCGGGCCATCTACCTTGCCCGGAATATTGGCGTACGGGAGAACTTTACCGCCCGCGTGGCGAGCGCGGCCATCGACAAGCTCGGCCGCGCTTATCCCCATCTCGAAGTCGGCCGCGCCTTCATCCTGCGTGCTCTGACCGCGGAAGAGGAGCGATTTACGCGCACGCTGGCCGCCGGCTCGCAACGGCTTGAGGTGTTGTTGGAACGGCTGCGCCAGACGGAATCGCGCACGATACCCGGCGGAGAGGCGTTCTTGCTGTACGACACCTTCGGCATGCCGCTGGAACTCACCCGGGAGATAGCCCTTCGCGAGGGGTTCGAGCTCGACGATCAGGGCTTCGACGCGGCGATGGAGGCTCAGCGTGCGCAATCGCGCCAGCAGGGCAAGTTGTTCCTCAAGGGCGAGATTTCGCCGGCGTTGCAAGCGCTGGGTGACAGTCACAGCGATTTCGTCGGCTACACCCACACCACAGCGGACGCTTCCATCGTCGCGCTGCTGCGAGCAGGCGTCCCTGTCCCTGTGGCCGTAGAGGGAGAAGAGTGCGACGTCGTCCTCTCTACGACGCCGTTCTATCCCGAAGGCGGCGGCCAGGCTGGCGACCGTGGGAACATTCGCAGCCCATCCGGCGTCTTTACGGTAGAAGACACGCAGGCCAACGGCGGCGCCATCGTGCACCGAGGCCGCGTAAGCGAAGGGGAGGTCCGCGTGGCTGAGACCGTCGAAGCCATCGTGGACCCTCGCTGGCGTCATGGCTCGGCGCGAAACCACACCGGCACGCACATCCTCCACGCGGCGCTGCGGTCGGTGCTGGGCACGCACGTGCGGCAGCAGGGTTCCCTCGTCACACCACAACGCCTTCGCTTCGACTTCACGCACCTCGAGCAAACGCCTCGGGAAGCGCTTGCCGAGGTCCAGCAGATCGCGAACGAGAAGGTGCGTCACGACCTTGAGGTCGCCTGGCGGACGACCGGCTATCGCGCGGCCGTGGATTCAGGGGCCCTGGCCTTCTTCGGTGACAAGTACGGCGCCGAGGTGCGCGTCGTGGAGATCCAGGAAGACGGCGAAACATTCAGCGCCGAACTTTGCGGCGGCACGCATGTGCACCATACCGGCGAGATTGGGTTCGTCCTTATACTTCGCGAATCCGCGGTGGCCGCAGGTACGCGCCGCATCGAAGCGCTGACCGGCCGTGCCGCGGAGGCCCACCTCGTTGAACAGCAGGACCGGCTGCTTCGTGTCGCGGAAAAGCTCACGACCGCTCCGAGCGATATCGAAGACCGCATCGATGCGCTGCAAACCGAGCTCGAACGCCTTCGCAAGCAAGGTGAACAGCTTCAGCGGCTGCAGAGCGCGGCGCACGCAGATGGCTTGATCGAAGCCGCTTCGAGGCATGGTGATGCGCACCTGGTGGTAGCGCGGCTTGACGTTGCCAGTCCAGACGCCCTCAAGGAACTGGCTGACCGTGTCCGCGATCGGCTGAAACCATCGCTGGTCATCCTTGGCGCGAACGTCGAAGGCAAGCCGGCGTTCGTCGTGGCCGTTACGCCGGACCTCGTCGCCCGCGGTGTGCATGCCGGGAACCTCGTGCGGGAGATCGCCAGGGCCGCGGGTGGCGGTGGAGGAGGGCGCGCCGACCTGGCGCAGGCCGGGGCAAAGGACGCATCGAAGCTCGATGCCGCAATTGAAGAAGCCCGGCGGCTTGGAGCCGCTGCACTGGCAGCCGCACACTAGCCCGCTGCAGAGAGATGTGACCGCGTGACGAACGAGCCTCCCACGCCAGGACCCGCCGACGATGGCCCGGTCATCGGCGCGCAGCCGGCCGAATCCGCGAACCTCGCGAGTGTCATCCTTATCGACCGGCGCGAGGACATCGCCGGCATTTGCGGCCGCGTCGACACGGCACCGACGTTCGCCATCGTGCTCCACGCGCCGGATGGCAACCGCCAACTCAGCACGGAACTGGGGATGCGCAGGCTGCAGCGGCACGTCGAGGAGGTTGGCAAGGTTGCCGCCATCGCTACATCGAATGTGGCCCTCGCCTCCCGCGCAAGGCAGATGGGTATCCCCGTCGCGCGGCGGCCCGAGCATGTCCGTTGGGATTCCGGCGGCCACCGCGTGCTGCGGATGTTTGGCCGCACACTCAAGACACCGGCACTGGGACGTTACGTCCAGCTCGGCGTGCTACTCGCGGTTGCGCTCGCCTTCGTAGCCCTGGCCATCACGATGGCTCCCTCGGCGAGCGTCACCGCCTTCCCACCGACCGAGACGCTGTCGAAGGTCATCACTGTGACGGCTTCGTCGGACTTCACCAGCATCGACCTGGCGAACTTGCAGGTCCCCGCGAATACCGTCACCGCCACACAACACTTCACGTTGGTCCAAAAGACCACGGGTTCGGTGGTGGTCGGCACTGTGCCCGCGACGGTCACAGTAACGATCACGAACCCGACGGCTGCAGCGGTGACGGTACCCGCCCACACGACGTTGCTCGGCGGCGCCGACTTCGAGGGCTTCGAACTCGACAAGCAGATAGTGGTGCCCGCGGGGCAATCGGCTACCGGCACCGCGACCGCCGTAGCCCCGGGTGTCGCAGGCAACGTCGCCGCGGGCGCGGTAGGTGGATGGCTGGACCCAAAGTTCCGGACACTCACCGTGACCAACCCCGCAGCCGCCACCGGCGGGGCCAGCGAGACCCGCCCAGCGGTCGCCCAGGCGGATGTGGATGCAATCAAGAGCCAGGCACTCAGCCTCGAAAAGTCCGATTCGATTAAGAAGACGCTGGCAACGGCGCGGCCACACGATGCGATTTTCCTTGGCACGGCGGCCGCCTCGGCCGAACTCGGGGACCCCGTCCCAGCGGTCGGTCAACCGGCTGATGTCGTTCTCCTCGATACCGACGTCAACATCACGGCACTGGCCATCCTGGAATCGACGTTGGATCAGGTCGCGCGCAATGTGCTCTCCGCGGACCAGGGTGCGGGAGCGTTCATCCCGGGCTCCGTGACGGCCGTCGAAACCGGTGCCCGCCAGGTCGATACGACCAAGGGCATCGTCAGTACCGAGCTAAAAGTCCAGGGAGAATTTGCGAAGAACGTCACCACGGATGCTGTCCGCAACGCCGTCGAAGGAAAGTCGGTTGATGAGGCGAAATCGACCCTCGCGAAGCAGTATGGTATCCAAGATGCACACGTGAGCGTTTCTCCTGGATGGGCGCCCTGGCTGCCGCGCTTTGGCTTCCGCATCCAGGTCGACCTGCGCACCACGCCCGCCGCGGCCAAAGGCTCCAATGACACAACCCCCACCTCCGTCCCCCTATCCTCGGCGACTGCTGTGCCTTGATCCGGGCGAAAAGCGCACGGGCGTTGCGATGAGCGACGAGCTCGGGCTCTACGCTCACGCGCGGGCGGCGATCAGGGCTGCCTCGCGGGGCGAACTGCTCGACGCCGTAGCCGAAATCGTTGCGGCCGAGGCGGTTTCCGAGGTGGTGGTGGGCCTGCCGCTCTCGCTCACCGGCGAAGATTCCGGGCAGACCAACGTGGTTCGGGAGCTTGTTGCTGCGCTTCGTGACCGGCTCGCTGTGCCGGTTTCGGCGTGGGATGAACGCCTTTCCTCGGTCGCGGCTGGTCCTCCTGCGGGGCGTGACAGTGGCGGAGCCGTTCGAGGCACCGTTCGCAAGCCGCGTTCGACCGCCGCAGAGGCGATGACCCGACGCCGCAGCGGGGAAGTCGATTCCGCGGCTGCGGCGGTCGTGCTCCAATCTGTGCTCGATTCACGCCGGGCGAGGCGTCCAGAATGAACGTCGTTCCCGGCCGGCGCGTCTGGCTAGGCATTGCCATCGCCGTGGCTGCAATACTCGGTGCAAGCTACCTCATCGCTCGCACGCCGGGCGACGTGCTGGGGCCGGACATTGTCTCTGCGACCCCTGCTTCTGCGCCGGGCTCCGAGGTGAATTACACGCTTGAGGAAGGCCGCTCGGCGGGCGACGTCGCAGCAGATCTCAAGCAGCTGGGCGTGATCCAATCCGCGCGCCAGTTCGAACTGCTCGTCAGCCTCATGGGTGTGCAGGATCGCCTCAGCGCCGGGGATTACCGCTTGAAGAAGGGCTCTCCTACGGCGCTCGTGGTGGACGAGCTCACGGTCAAGGATTCCGTGCCGGTCCAGAAGGTGACCTTCCCGGAAGGTATTCGGGTCGAAGAGATGGCGACCATCGCCGAAAAGGCAGGTTTCGGGACGGCACAGCAGTTCCTCGACGCGGTCACCAACGCCGTGCCGCCGTCGAGCATCGCTGCGATGGTGCCTCCTGCGGGCGCCGTCCCTGGCTATCGGCTGCAGGGCTTCCTCTTTCCCGATACCTATATCCTGCCAAGTGGGTCGACCGATGCACAGCTCGTGCAACTGATGTTGCAAACGTTCTCCGAACGCTACAGCCAGACGCTGCGCGACGAGGCATCGGCGCAGGGTGTAACGCCATACCAGGCGCTCACCCTGGCCTCCATTATCGAGCGCGAAGCCGTGATCCCCGCGGAGCGGCCGATCATCGCAGGTGTGTTCTACAACCGGCTCGCCGCGAAAGACTTGATTGGCGCGGACGCCACGGTGCAGTTCGCCGTAGCGCTCGACCCCGCCAGCGTGGCGAAATACGGCTATTGGAAAAAGAACCTCACGATCGACGACCTGGCAAATAAGTCTCCCTATAACACGCGGCTCTTCCCGGGCCTGCCGCCGGGGCCCATCGCCAACCCGGGGCTGGCCTCGATTGATGCGGCTGCGAACCCGCAGAAGACGTCTTTCTACTTCTTCGTCGCGAACGCGAAAAAGGGCGACGGCTCCCACGTGTTCGCTGTTACACAAGCGGAGCAGGACCAGAACATCGCCGAGTACGGTTCACCGTGACCAGTGCTGACGCATCCCCGCGCCGCGCCGGGATCATTGGCCGGCCGGTGGCGCAGTCCTTGTCGCCGGTCTTCCAGCGGGCCGCGTTTGCCGCATGTGGGCTCGATGCCACCTACGATGCCTGGGATACCGGGGCTGAAGCGCTGCACGGACGCATTGTGAGCTTGCGTGGGGCGGGCTACCTGGGAGCCAACGTCACGATCCCCTACAAAGAACTCGTCATTCCGCATCTCGATGAACTCGGCGGGTCGAGCGCTCGCGTCGGCGCAGTGAACACGATCGTGAACCGCGCCGGCCGCCTGTATGGATTCAACACCGATGGTCCCGGGTTCGTCGCCGCCCTACGGAACGAGGCACATTTCGAGCCCGCCGGCCGGACGTTTCTCCTCCTCGGCGCGGGCGGCGCGGCACGCGGCATCGCATTCGCGCTGGCAGAAGCCAAAGCTGGCAAACTGACAATCCTGAATCGCTCGGCCGCTCGCGCTGAACGCCTGGCAGAGGATGTTTCGGCCGTCGCTGGCGCGCGTGCCACGGCCCTTACAGCCGAGCCTGCCAGAACGCTGACGGAAGCCTACGATTGTATCGTGAACTGCACATCTATCGGCATGCACGGCAGTGGTAGCGAGTTCGAGCTGCCTGTATCGCTCGACGGGGTCGCGCCGGATGTACTCGTCGTGGATGTCGTCTACGCGCCCGAAGAGACGCCGCTACTGCGGGAGGCGCGAGCGCTCGGCATGCCGGCGCTCGGCGGCCTGCCGATGCTTATCTACCAGGGCGCCCTGGCGTTCGAGCTGTGGACCGGTGTGCCGGCGCCCATCGACGTCATGTTCGATGCAGCTCGCAAAGGTCTGGTCGAACGCGCGGCCCGGGCGGCAACAACATGATCGTCCTGGGCAGCATCGTGACGCTCGCTATCTTCCTGTTCGTGGGCTGGGCGGTGTCCGCAGAAATGTTCCAACACCGGGCGTGGCGGCGCCGGGTGGAACAGGGCGATGTGGACATCATCGCTGCCCTCATCGAAGAGGTGCTGGCGGCTTGGGGCCGCGCACGGCCGCCCAAAGGCGTTGCCGCGAACATCTGGGCTGGTGTCCAGGGCGCGCAACTCGTAGCCGTTACGGAGGACTCCGCTACGATGTCGACATCGGCTGAGGGGGAATTTCGCTCCGCCGGAAACGAGCGCATGCAGGTTTCCTCCGCGCTCGATGAGGGGATCGCCATTGCCGCCAGGCTCGCCGATATGATGATGTACGATGTGCCAAATCTACGGCTGAGCCTTGTCCGGATAGATGTCTATTCGACGTTCAATGGGCCTGGCGGTACGCCCATCCAGCGGCCGATTTTGACCACAACGGTCGAACGTGGCGTCGCCGATACGCTGACGTGGGATGCACTGACACCGGCCGAGGTCCTGGGCCGCTTCGAGACCCGTTACGAGCGCGGCCCGGCGGGGCAAGCGATCCCCATTGAGTTGCCAGCCGTCGAGGGGCGGGCGCCACGGCCGACCGAAGAAGCCGCCGCGGACTTTGCAGCGGAGCAAGCCGCTAACGCGCACTTGAAGGGACATAACTAGATGGGCCAGTTCCGCATGCTCACCGCCGGCGAAAGCCATGGCAAGGGGCTGACCATGATCATTGAGGGCCTGCCCTCCGGCCTGTCGCTCGCCGAATCCGATATTTCGCCTGACCTCGCGCGCCGGCAAGGCGGCTACGGCCGCGGCGGCCGCATGAAAATCGAGAAGGATCACGCCGAAATTATGGGCGGCGTCCGCCACGGGCTGACGCTCGGTTCTCCTGTCGCCCTTTGGATTGAGAATAGGGACTGGGTCAACTGGACCGTGAAGATGAGCATCGAGCCAGTGGGCGATGAGGCCGAGATTGAGCGCGTCACGCGCATGCGGCCGGGGCACGCCGACCTGCCCGGTGCTATCAAGTACGGCTTCGATGACGTGCGCAACGTCCTCGAACGCGCCAGCGCCCGCGAGACCGCAGCCCGCGTCGCCGTTGGTGCGGTCGCAAAACGCCTGCTCAGCGAGTTCGGCGTCGTCTTCCACAGCCATACGCTGTCGATCGGCAGCGTCTGCTCACAGCCGAAGGACCCCATCGACTGGGATGCGGTCGAAGCCGACCCCGTGCGGTCGGCGGATTCCGCCGCTGGCGAAGCGATGGTTGCAGCCATTAATGCAGCCAAGCCAGATGGCGACACCGTCGGCGGCGAGGTCGAGGTCCGCGTGAGCGGCTTGCCCATGGGATTGGGCAGCCATGTTCACTGGGATCGCAAGCTGGACGGCCGGATCGCCCAGGCAATCTGCAGCATTAACGCATTCAAAGGCGTGAGCTTCGGCGCGGGGTTTGACGGCACGAAGTTGCGCGGCTCGCAAGTTCACGACGTCATTTTGCCCATCTCGCAATGGGAAGGACTCCCCTGGCG
>DATNET010000109.1:0-2495 GCA_035606745.1 Tepidiformaceae bacterium | reverse complement strand
GGGCGTGGCGGGCCTGGGATTCATCGGCTGGTTGGCGCTGCTCGTGTGCTGTTCAATCGGCATGTGGCGTGAGGGGGACGCCGGCTGAGCCACACGGTCGCCCAGCCTCCGTTTCGCGGGAAAAGCGGCTACTGTCGCCCGCCTGCGCCCTTGGAGGCCCATCCCGCCATAATCACTGAATGCCAGTTCGTGGCCGGTTGGTCGAACTCATCGCTGCCGCGGCCGTTGTGGTCACAGCCATAGCCGCGGCCGCCACCGGTTCAGCATGTGACGGGCCCTCCCGCCCCGCATCTTCAGCGCCGACAACCCGAACCAGTCAGCAACACCGTTCAGCGACCACGGTAACAGGCGCCCCGGGCACGGCCACTCCGGGCGCAGAGCCCATGGGCTCCCCGGGCTGCGGCACCTCGCGCAACCCCGGCGAGGGGGTCGAATCGCTCGAAAGCGGCGGCCTCACCCGCACCTACCGTGTCTACGTGCCCACCGGTTACGACCCCGCCGTCCCGCTCCCGCTCGTGCTGAACTTCCACGGTTCCAGCCGCACCGGCGCCGGCCAGGAACAGTACAGCGGCCTCGTCCCGCTGGCGGATGAGCAGCGATTCATCCTCGTCTCACCCGACGGCCTCGACGAGCAGTGGACCATCGCCGATGACGACGATCCGTCCGCCGTCACGAGTGTGGATGTCGCGTTCACAAGCGACCTTCTCGCACAGCTTCGCGCCGAACTCTGCATCGACAACCTCCGCGTGTACGCCACGGGCATGTCGAACGGCGCCGAGATGGCGTCCCAGGTGGGCTGCCTCCTCCCGGGCGATTTCGCCGCGATTGCGCCCGTTGCGGGCGTCGAATACGCGGGCTGCAGCGGCGACGGCATGCCCGTCCTCGCCTTCCACGGTACTGCCGACGAAAATGTCCCATTCGAGACTGCCGAACCAGCCATGGCCGACTGGGCTGAGCATAACCACTGTTCCGGCGGGCCGGTTACCGCCGCTGTCTCCGAGCACGTTTCTACCGAAACCTACGCCGGCTGCGACGCCGATGTCGTGCTCTACGTCATCGACGGCGGCGGCCATACCTGGCCCGGAGCCGAGGACGACGTCCCGTACGGCGGCGCAGGCCCGACCACCCACGAAATCGATGCCAGCGCGCTCATCTGGGCGTTTTTCGCTGCACACCCAAAACGTGGGTAGCTCCAGACACCGCTCGGCCGTGCTCGCCTGACTGTAACGGCCTTCCGGCCCTACGATCGCTCCATGGATTCTCCCGACTGGTACGCCGTACTCGAGGTGAAGCCCGATGCGGATGCCGACGCCATCAAGGCGGCCCACCGCCGGCGTGCTCGCGAACTCCACCCGGATGTCAGCAACGCCCCCGATGCGACGGCCCGCATGGCTGAACTCAACCGCGCTCGCGACGTCCTCCTCGATGCGAACCAACGCTCGGCGTTCGACCGCCTGCGCGAAGCAGCCCAGCCACGGCGGCGCTTTGGTGGCATCGGCAGCTTCGCCGGTGCTCGTGCCCGCACGAACGCCGCTGCCGGTGCGAACCCGTCGCCTGCTGGCCGCACGCGCTTCACGTTTTCCGAGCCCGACGAAGGCGGCCCTGAACCCGAACCACGGCGTTACGACCCCGCTCACGAACGCAACGCCGAACAGGAAGCCACCCGCCGCAAAACCGAAGCCCGCCGCTGGCAGTTCGACTCCGGTGCCGGCACGCAGCCGAACTGGTACGCCTTTCTCGGTGTCCAACCATGGGTTACGAGCACCGAAGTCCAGGCCGCTGTGCGGGCACTCGCGCCGCAGGCTGGCGACCGTACCCTCTCAATCGAAGAACAGCGCGCGCGGCAGGCGAAGCTCGCCCAGGCATGGGAGACGCTTGGCAACGCCGCAAAGCGCGAAGCCTACGATGCAACCCTGCCGCCGTGGCAGCCCGCTGTACCACCCCTCGTCGATTGGTACGACCTTCTCGGCATCCGCCGCGACGCCTCGCGCGAAGTCGTGGGCGAGGCCGTCACGCGCCTCTCGCGCGAAACCGGCACGCGGCTCTGGAACGCCGACCTCCGCCTCCGCGATGCCCGCCTGCGCGAAGCCTGGTGGACGCTGCGCGACCCCGACCGCCGTGCCGCCTACGACGCGGCCCTCGGCGAGGCACGCTAGCCGGTAGCCGAAGACGCGACGGTTCTCATCCGTGGATAGAGCGTTGTGTGAACTCCATCACAGACGCACTCGCCAATCGCTGCCACAGTCTCCCTACCCGGGCGGCCGGGCGCCGGCCAGGCGGATGGCGGCGCGCCGGGGGTGCCTCTCTCGCCTCTCGTCAGAGGCAGCCGAGCGGCCCACCGCGCTCGCGCCAAAGCGAGCCCGCGCGCTCGTCTCTCGGCGCTTGCGCCAAAGCGAGCTTGCTCGCTCAAGTCTTTCGTCTTTCGTCTTTCGTCTTTCGTCTCTCGCCTCTCGTCTCTCGTCTCTCGTCTCTCGTCTCTCGTCTCTCGTCTTACA
>DATNET010000108.1:0-6082 GCA_035606745.1 Tepidiformaceae bacterium | reverse complement strand
GCTCCAGGCGCCGAGGAATCGCGCCTTTCCGGCCGAGCGGGCGTAGCTCAGGGGTAGAGCACAACCTTGCCAAGGTTGGGGTCGAGGGTTCGAATCCCTTCGCCCGCTCCAGTTTTCCAGGATAGATCGGCCCCTCGGGGTTACGAAAGGGGACGCGAGACCAGCGTCGGCCGCTCCCTCGCGCGCGGGCGCGTGCGCGCGAAACTTTTCACGCACCGCCCACAGCTGTAGGAAAAGAAAACAATCGGAACAGCAGGATGTCTCGACATGCCGAAGCGATGGGTCGGAATGAGCACGACCAAGGACGCCGTCACGGTCGTGGACGCCGAGATACCCGACGACAACGGTCCAATGGTGATCATCTCAGATGACAGCTGGAAGGTGCAGAAGGGCAATCGGGCCGCCGCGTACAACGTCCTCCACCAACAATGCGGCGATTACATGCGAGAGAACGGCATTGATGCCGTCGTCGTAAAGGCAAGCGCGGTCATGGGCCGCGGGTCGGCGAGGCTCGGGCTCCTGACCGGCGCGGAAGTGCGCGGAGTTGTCATGGCTGCTGCCTCTCCGGTCTGTCCTGTGAAGGAGCTCTCGAAGGGCGTCATCAGCCGCACGTATGGTGATCGCAAGGTGGACGAATATGTCGCCGACGACGCCTTTTGGGCGAAGCACACAACTGGCGGCAAGCTACGGAAGCTCAGCCGCGAAACGGCCATGCTTCTGATCGCCGCGAGGAATGCCTAGTGGCGGATTTTGTCTCCGACCTGAAGCTCGGCGCCAAGCTCGGCAACGGCCACTTTGGCGAGGTCTTCATGGCCAAGGACCCCGCGCATGGGGACGTGGCGGTGAAGGTTCTGCGCCGGGAAGCCCACCACGACGACACTGCATGGGTCGCGTACAAGGCCAGCTACCTCGCCGAGGCGCAGAACCTGTCCAAAGCGACGCATGCCAACGTCGTTCAGGTTCACCACGTAGTCGAGGCGCCCGACGGCCGGAGCGTAGCTATATGCATGGCATTCTGTCCCGGCGGTTCGCTCCAAACGCCGTTTGAGAGCGGGCCCATGACGCTGGAGGCGGTGCGGAAGGTTGGAACGGAGGTTTTGATCGGCTTGGGCGCGCTGCACGCGCGAGGCATGCTCCATCGCGACATCAAACCGGCGAACATCTTGCTCGACGGCCGCGCTGTCGCTCAAATCAGCGACTTCGGTCTCGTCACCGACAATCTCGTCCTCGGCTACGCCTCCCAGGCGGGCTACGCTGACCACGTCGCTTACGAGGTCTGGCAAGGCAAAGGCACCAGCGCGAAGTCTGACATTTGGGCGGTCGGGATGACGCTTTACCGGCTGCTGCACGGCAAGGTCTGGTACGACGCCAGCCCAAGTCCGCGCTACGTCGTGAAGCATGGTGTGTTCGCCGACAGTCTGAAATGGCTTCCGCATGTCCCGCGGCCGTGGCGCCGCGCAATCCGCAAGATGCTCAATGACGATGACAAGTCGCGCTACCAGACCGCATCTCAAGCGCTCCGGGGGCTGGCGAACCTCCCGACAACGCCGGTCTGGGTCCCCACGGTCCAGCCGAACCTCGTGCGGTGGGTGCAGACTAAGGGGGCTCGTCGCATCATTGTCGAGTGGACCATCCATTCCCCACGCAAGCACGAGTGGCGAGCTTGGAGCGAGCCCACAGGCGCCGGTCAGAAAAAGAGCATGGGTGGATCGAACGGTGTGATCGGTGGGGGTCAGGCTGTCCGGGAGCTCGAAGACTTCTTCAAGGTCTAGACGGCCTCAGCTTCCGCGGCAGCAGATAGACCCCCGTGAAATCCTCGGGCGTGATTCGCCTGAGGCCTAGCCGCGTGGTTGCCGCCGCCTTCCGTTCCGTCGAGCAGCTCTTGCAGTAGGCGTTGGTCGCGACGACGCCCTGTGCCGGCCGCCAGTGCCTGCCGCAGTTACGGCACTTGGGCAGACTCACTTTGAGGTTTGGCGATTTGCTTCGCATCGTCTCGCCTTCCCTATCGGAACACCCGTGAACAAAAGGTGAATCACGCAGACTCCCTTGTCAAGCCCCCGACCCTACAACGCATAGGGGCTCGCATCGCGCGCGTGAGCCAGACAGAGGATGCACAGCCGGTTCCCCGGTCCCGTCGACTCAAATTCTCGGCGGCAACGGAGGCACGGCCGCTTCTTCGTCGGCACTGGCCCGTCGAGGTTGCGGAACGCATTCTCCCGCCCCGACCAAGCGCGTGACCCGTCTACTGGCACGGCCCCGGTGCCACGGCGCACTTCAGGAAGCCGAAGGCCACCGACTGCCCGCGACTGAGGTACGGCGCGGCCATTGCCGCGCTCACCGGCCCACGCACCGCGTCGACCCACACCGTGCGGTCTCCGTCGCGGTAGCTAAGCAGCCCAAAGAAGGCGCCGAGCTCGGCCGCCGACACGGCGTACAGCTGGGCGAACGCGAACACGATGGAGGGCGTCGGCCACTGGTCGTCCCGAGTGATCGTCGCGTACTCCAAGGCGGCGCGATGGGCCGCGCGCATGAGCGGGTCGAAGAGAACATCGTAGCCGTCCACGACCTGCTCAGCGCTCGGCCGCTCTTCGCTCACGCCGCGACCCGCTTGCGCACCCGCTGGCCGTACTCGGCAACGCGCGCCACCTCACCGGCGTGGGCGAGGTCCATGAGCGTCGTGTCCGTCGACAGGCCCTTCGCCAGTGCTTGCTCGGGCGTGGCGCTGGTCTCGCGCGCGAGCTCGTCGGCACGGCGGAGCATGGCGTCCTCGAAGTCCGTCACGGTGAAGCCGGGTTTCTGTCCGGCCGCAACCTCGCCCGCGTTCTTGCGGATTTCCACGTCGCGTTCGGCCGACTTCATGATGACGGCAACCGCGCCTTGCTGAGCGGGCCGGTCGACGCTCGATATTTCCCTGATCGCTAGGTTCTTGATGGTGAACTTCTGCATGTTACTTCCTCCCTGGCTCCGATGGTCCCGCCACGCCGTACGCGGCGAGGTCGATCTGATTCACGTGCGCCACCCACTCGACGAGCGGCATCGGCTTGGGCGTCGTCACCCTCAGCCCAAGCAGGCGCGCGAACACCGGCGCGTCGGCGACGATCTGCGCGGTGAGGTGGAACAGGAACATTCGCTCCCGCTCCCGGCGCAGCGCGTCCAGCGCGGCCTGCTCGGCGCCAATCTCCGAGCGGTAGAACTTGTCGTTGGCGGCGCGCATGGCCGACATTGCCTCCTCGGCCTCGGCGATGGCCGCGACGAGGTTCTTGGCCGCGCGCAGCCGCTCGTCGGCCGCCTCGCTCCGGCCGCGGGTGATCCGCCGCCTCTTCGTCATTGCGAGCATTCGGTGCGCTCCCCTTCATTCGTCTCTGTGATCTCCACGCGCGCCCGCACCTCGGCGATTAGCTGCCTCGCCTCGGCGGCTTCGAAGCCAGCGGCGATGAGGTCGGCCACGCGGGCGGACCAGAACGATGGACTGAGTGGCGGCGCGCTCCGCTCCGCCGCGGCGGCAGCGAGGTCGAGCCGGTCCTGAAGCGTCTCCGGCGGCCGGGCGCCGGACAACAGCGCTTCGAGGCGATGCAGGCGGGTGGTGTCGATGCGCATTGCGGGCTCAAGGGCCTTGTCGCTGGCGAGCGCGAGCCGGAGGCGTCGCCGCTCGTCGGGTCCCATGAGCCGGAGCCCGATCAGGAAGGCGAGCTGGTCCAGTGCGCCGTCCCTACTCATCGGCGGGCCTCGCCTCGATCAGGACCGGCTCCGGCCGGAAGGTGCGGGCCAGCTTGAGGGCGACACTGGCGACGGCATCGCCGAGCAGGCCAATTTCCACGTCGTGCGTCACGCGCTTGTTGACGTTCAGGGCAGCCGCGTCGCGGTAGGCGGGCAACAAGGCCCGGGCGCGCAGCTCGAGCAGGCGGTCGCTGTACCGGCGCACCGTGCCAACCACCTGTTCGCGGTACTTCCCGCCGAAGACAGGCTCGTCATAGCCCTCCTGAGCACGGCGGTAGATTTCGTGCTCGATCTCGGCTCGGGCGCCGTCGACCGCCTCATCCCAAGCCGCGGCGAATGCTGTGTCGCGCTGACGCTCGTCGGCGAAGGTGGAGAGACATCCTGTCTCGCTGTGCGGCGACGCCGCGCGGGCCGCTCGCATGGCTATTCCGTGCCGGGCGAGCTCGGCGAGGAATGCGGCCTTGCGCTGGTCGGTGAGGGGGAGCCGCGCCATGCCCCGGAGGATAGCTGGCGACCGGTCAAAACCCGACGGTGAAGGCTTGATGATTCTCGTTTTGTTCTAGAGGCCAAACGTGGTAGAACAAGCCGGGAACGCCACGAGGAGGATGGCGTCAGGTATAAGGTGGGTGCAGTGGCGACAAAATGGGGGGCCGGAGTCATAGGCCCGAAGCAGGCAGCACGAGGATTTCACGCAGTCAGGTTTGCCAACGATAATGGGCGGCGTCTCAACCTCATGATCACCATCGACTTCTCCTCATTGGGGGTAGGCATCACAGAGGCCGGATCGGCGTTTCAGGCCGTGTGGGCCCGGGTGTCCCGTTGGTGGCGGTATCAGCGCAAGAAGGGCCGCCCATTCGGCCCGTTCGATTGTCTCGCGGTCCAGGAACACCCCGAAGACGGCCCGCGACATGTCCATTGGCTCGTGAGGGCTCCCGAGGGTGGCAGGGCGGAATTGGAGCGAATTGTCCGCGCGAGGGTCGAGAAGATTACCGGCATCACATACTTGGGTCGGGCCGTGCATTTCCTCGACGTTGATCACGCCGGGGGCGTTGCCAAGTACGCGCTCAAGGGCGTTCACCCGGCCTACGCCGCTCACTTCCACATGGAGGCCAGCAACCAAGGCTTCATCTACGGACGGCGCCTTGCAATCAGCCGAAGCATCGGCGCCAGTGCCCGAGCCCAAGCAGGTTGGACGCGCCGGAAGTCTGTGCGGACCTCGGGCCAGCAGAACCAACCGATGGACCCCCTTCCCGAAACCCCGAGCGAACCTCAGCCCACGCGAGGCCAGGAAGGCTTGGCCCGGCCGACGACGTAGCTCCGCCTACGGGAGGAGCGGCTACCTTGTTGCTGTCGCCCGGGCGCGCGTGAGCGGTGATCGGATTGTGCGGTCGGCTGGGCGTCCTGTTGCCCAAACGGGGAAGGCGGTCCGGGCGGGCCGGGTTTCTTCCTAATCTGCTCCCCTCCTTTTCTGCCGACCTTCTCTTCTCCCGCTTTTGTCCTCTCTCGGGAGAACCCGAGAATAACCCGGCCCGCCCGGACCGGCGGCGTTTTCCTTGGGCGAATGGCATGGTCGGAACCCAGCCCGATCCCAGCCTCAACCCAGCCCGACTCAATACGGCTCGCGTGCCAACTGAGCATCAGGGTCGAAGGGCAACGCTGGCGGACCGGGTTCCGGACCGGGTCGGTCGCGAAGTTCGACGCCCAAGTAGACGGTCACCCTGCCGCCGTCCGCCGCCCCGACCCGCGTCTTGCCCGGCCGCACCTTGCCTCCGGTCGCCGTGCCGAGGTCTCTGCCGAAAACGTTGGGCGCCACCGCGTGCTGCTCGGTGGCCTCACACCAAGTGCGATAGGCGCGATACAGCCGTTCCTTCTCCACGCTGCTGCTCTCGCCGAGTTCGCAGCGCGCGTTGACAAACGCGGCGACCGGCGAGCCGAGGTCGAGTATCTCGGCAATCGCCTCCTCGGAGGCCACCGGCAAGGCGAAGTGGCCCCGCCCACGCAACCGCCGCCAGCCGTCAAGCGCCCAGACCAGCACCCCCGGTAGCTCGTTCGCTATTATGCGCGCCGCCAGCCCCGGGTCCTCCCGTCCGAGGAAGCTATGTTCAAGGATCAGCGGCGTGAAACGATTTGCGAGTGCGGGGCTGTTGTCACGAAGCCCCGGCAGCTCATTGCTCATCACAATCAGGCGCGTCGCGAGGCGCCCGGTCCAAGCTGCCTTATGCTTCCGGTCGATTGTCATCGGGTCGCCAGCCGATATGGCCAGCAAGTTGGCGGTGATCGCCACCTTGTCCGAGCGCCCGCCGAAGCGCGCATCCGTAAGGAAAGCTACGGTGGAGCCTATTAGCGGTTGAAGTGCGCCGACATT
>DATNET010000105.1:0-6025 GCA_035606745.1 Tepidiformaceae bacterium | reverse complement strand
TTGGACATGCGAACATGGTATCAGAAGGGCGTCGAAGGGAGACGACTAGTAACGCTTGACGTTATCATAATCACGTTGCAGGCTTCGGCTACGTGATCGGCTCTTTCAGAGACGCAGAGGCGCAAAGATTGTTTCGCGGAGAGAGCACGCGCAGGCTGCCACCAGATGTTCGACGCGTTGCACTGCGCAAGTTGCTTCTCTTAGAAGCTGCCGCCGATCTGAGGGACTTGCGCGCACCTCCAGGAAATCGCCTGGAGGCACTGGTAGGCGATCGGTCGGGTCAGCACAGCATTCGGATTAACGGCCAGTGGCGTATTTGCTTCCGCTGGGACAAGGACATTGCGTATGACGTCGAGATCGTTGACTACCACAGCTAGCATTCAAGGTGGCGAGGAACAAATCTCTCCGGGCGAGGTGCTGCTCGAAGAGTTTCTGCGTCCGCTCGGGATCAGCCAGTACCGTTTGGCGCACAGCATCGCCGTGCCCCCGAGGCGGATCAACGAGATCGTCCACGGGTCGCGGGCGATTACGGCTGATACGGCGCTGCGTCTCGCGAGATACTTCGAGACCACGCCACAGTTTTGGCTCAATCTCCAGATGTTCTACGACCTTCGGCGCGCGAAGGCAGTCCTCGGTTCGCGCCTGGAACGAGAAGTGACTCCGATTGGGCAGACCGGCTAAGAAACGGCCACGTCCAGTCCTCTTCGTCGAAATCACTCGGGGATGCCTCGTCGTTTAGGAAGAGAGTCACTTCCTCGCCTCCAAGCCTCTGGAATGCCGCGACCCAGCTCGCACGAGCGTTTGACACTGCCGGCGGTACTCGGCGCCGCCCTCGACCGCGACATCGACCTCGTCGTCCAGGCCGCGTTCGTTCAAAAGCACTTCTCCCTACAGGCCCTTCCATGCCTGTAGACGTTTCAGGCCCTCTTCCATGCGGTCGTCTGGTGTGGTGACACTGAGGCGGATGTAGCCTTCGCCGTTAAGCCCGTAGCCGCGTCCGGGCGTCACCACGACCGAACAGTCTTCGATCAGCCTTGCCGCGTATTCCGAGCTGGTCACACCGCCCGGCAACTTCGCCCACACGTAGAGCGAGGCCTTCGGCACATCGATCTCTAGGCCAATTCCGCGAAGGACTTCGACCATGCGGTCGCGACGCCGCTGGTAGATGGCGTTGTGTTCATCAATGCAGTTCTGGGGGCCGTATACGGCTTCGATCGCCATGCGCTGAATCGCCTGCGGGATGCCGCTGTCAATGTTTGACTTGACGCGCATGAGGGCGTCGACCATCTGGGCGTTGCCCACCACCATGCCAATGCGCCAGCCGGTCATGTTGTAAATCTTCGACCAGCTATTGAACTCGACTGCCACATCGCGGGCGCCCGGCACCTGGAAAATGGAGACGGGCTTGTAGCCGTCGTAAGCGACGTCGCAGTACGGGTTGTCGTGCATGATCGCGACGTCGTACTGCTTCGCCCACGCAACGGCGCGCTCGAAGAAGCCGATATCGGCGGTCGCGCCCGTGGGGTTGTTCGGGTAGTTCAGCCAGATCAGCTTCGCCTTGCGCGCGATGTCCGCCGGGATGGCATCGAAATCAGGCTTCCAGCCGCCTTCGCGCGTACAGGGGATCTTGTAGCTTTCGCCACCGGCGAACATCGTCCCCACTTCGTACACGGGGTAGCCCGGGTCCGGGACGAGCGCGATGTCGCCGGGGTCGATGAAGCACAACGCCATGTGGCCAATGCCCTCCTTCGACCCAATCAGCGGAAGCGTTTCCTTTGCGGGGTCGAAGCGGACTTCGAAGCGGCGCTCATACCAGTCAGAGATCGACTGGCGCAGCTCTGGCAGCCCTTCGGATTCGGGGTAGCGATGGTTCGCGGGGTCATCGATGGCGCGATGGAGCGCGTCGAGGATGTTCTGGGGCGTCGGGAGGTCGGGGTCGCCGATGCCGAACGTGACGATGTCGTGGCCCTGGGCACGTTTCGCGGCGATCTTTTTGGAGATTTCGGCGAAGAGATAGGGCGGGAGCGCCTCAACGCGCCTTGCGAGTTGCATCGATAGGTATCCTGGTCAGTTGTGCTGGCGTTGCCGGAAGCGCCGCTTCGTCCGGATGGTCGTGGCGGCCGTGGTCGGCACGATGCTGATAGTACCATCAACCTCCAGCACGGCCAGCCGCACGTCGGGCACCCCTTCAAGCCCGTGCTCACGGATTGCCTGGAGGAGATCGTCGATGTCAATGCTCTCTTTCTGAAGTGCCCGATCCACCACTTTGCCATCGGTTATGAGCACCGCTGCCTCGCCTTCGACGAGCTTGCGAAAGCCGGGCACGTGGCGCCGCGCGAGTTGAACGCCGTAATTACAGACGAGGAGCGTTGCTGCGGCGATCAGCCCGCCAAGGACGGACGTATCGGTGCCGACCATCGCGTTCTGCACCGCATTTGCGATGAGCAGGATGATGACGAGGTCGAATGGCGTCATCTGGCCAATTTCGCGCTTGCCAAAGAACCGAAAACCAGCCACCAGCGTCCCGTACACGATCGCTGTCCGGAGGATGACTTCCCACCAGTAGATTCCGAGGTGAAACACGCGGCGACGTTACAGCGCGCTCAGGCGTCGTGCCACTCGCCATCGAAGACGCGGGTGGCCGGCCCCGTCATGAACACGGAACCGCTGCCATCCCATTCGAGGATCAGGTCGCCACCGGGCAGCGAATCGACGATGCGGTCACCGGTAAAGCCACGCAGGCGAGAGGCAGCGGCGACCGCCGAGGCGCTTGTCCCAGACGCGAGCGTAATGCCCGAGCCACGCTCCCAGACCCTGTGCCGCACATGGCCACGGTCCAGGACCTGCACCACCTGGAAGTTCGTGCGGCGCGGGAACAGGGGATGGTGTTCGACGAGCGGGCCGATGCGCTCGAGTGGGAAGCTCTCGATACCGGATTCGACGTAGTGGATCGCGTGGGGATTGCCCACACTCACCAACGTGAGCCGCAGGTCCATACCGCCCACCGTGAGGGGCAAGTCGATGATCGGTCCCTCGCCTTCGACGTTTGCCGGTAGCGACGCAGGATCGAAGCGGGGGGTGCCCATATCGACGCGGGCGAACGCCACAACACCATCTTCGCGAAAGAGCTCGAGCGTCAGGACTCCATTGCCGGTCTCTACCGTCACCACGTCCGCGTCCGGGGCGACGATGCCTTCTTCGACGGCGTACTTTCCGAGGCAACGAATGCCGTTCCCGCACATTTCTGCTTCTGAGCCATCTGCGTTGAATATGCGCATCCGGAGGTCGGCGCGCTCAGAGGGGAGGGCCAGGATGAGGCCATCGCTGCCCAGGCCAAAGTGCCGGTCACTCACGCGCCGGCTGACATCCGGCCAGTCCCGTTCGTCCAGCGGGCGGTGGAAGATGTAATCGTTGCCCAGGCCGTGCATCTTGGTCACGCGCATGGCGGCATTAAACCATATTCCCGGATGGCGGTGATCACCCGCCGGCAAGCGACCGCAGCCGCGAAACGATTCCGGGCAACGTTTCGAGGACGTAGTCGATTTGGGCCTCCGTGTTGTCGGGCCCGGTGGTCAGGCGTAGCGAGGCGTGGGCGAGATCAGGCTCGATACCCATCGCCGTGAGCACGTGCGACGGTTCCAGCGCACCGGTCGTGCAAGCGCTGCCCGAACTGGCTGCGACGCCCGCCATATCGAGCGCCAACAAAACACTTTCACCCTCGACGTTGCGGAAGCAGCAGCTGAAGTTGTTCGGCAGCCGCCGCTCGGGATCGAGCGGGCCGGTGATGACCGTGTCGGGGATACGCTCTGGCAGGCCGTAGAGGAGGCGATCGCGCAAGCCCCGCGAATGCGCGTTGCGCGCCTCGGATTCGCTCCAGGCGAGAGCCATGGCCGTGGCGAGCCCGGCGATGCCGGCCAGGTCTTCCGTGCCAGCCCGGCGCTCCTTCTCCTGGCTCCCACCCAACAGCATTGGCTGCCATGGAGTGCGGTTGCGGATGTAGAGCAGGCCGACGCCTTTGGGGCCGTGGAGCTTATGCGCAGCGATGCTCAGCAGATCCACGCCGAGGTTCGACGGCGTGATGTCGACCGCTCCGGCCGCCTGCACGGCGTCCGTATGGACCACGACGTTCGGGTTCTTCGCCCTGGCGATGCGGGAGACCTCGGCAATTGGTTGGAGCGTGCCCACTTCGTTGTTCGCGGCCATGACGCTGATCACGGCCGTCTCAGCCGTGACCGCTTCTTCGAGCGCGCGCAGATCGACAAGCCCATCGCCATCGACAGGGAGGTAGGTCGCCGTGAAGCCTTCTCGCTCAAGCTGTTCGACCGTATGCAGGACCGCATGATGTTCGATGGCTGTCGTGATTACGTGGCTGCCGCGGCCGCGCGCGCGCTGCGCGAAGGCAGCACCACGGATGGCAGCGTTGTCGGATTCGCTGCCACCGCTCGTGAAGACGACTTCTTTGGGCGCGGCGGCGAGGAGGTCGGCGCAGATTTTTCGCGCCGAATCGAGCGCGCGGTGCGCTTCCTGGCCTTCGAGGTAGATGCTGGAAGCGTTGCCCCAGAACCTGGTGTACATCGGCATCATGGCTTCGATGACGCGGGGATCGGGGGCCGTCGTGGCGGCGTGGTCGAGATAAATCCGTTCCATGGTCATTCTAGGTTAGCGCCTTTTGGGTACCCAGCGGCGGTGACGTGCCATGTGGACGGGCGTCGGACGGTGGCGCTATACTTTTGCTAGTGCCGTAGGCCAACGCCCGCGTCCGCACGCTCACTCATCCTTGATGGAGGCGCATCATGACAGTCGAATCCGAGGCCCCGGTAGTCCTCGTTAACATCACCGACAAGGCTGCCGAAAAGGCAAAGGCGCTCCTCGAAGCGCGCGAACTTCCCGAGGGCGCACTGCGCGTGTTTGTTGCGGGCGGCGGCTGCTCCGGCTACCAGTACGGCATGGCGCTCGCGCGCTCGGCCGAAGACGATGACATCGTCCTCGTCCAGCAGGGCGTGCGCATCCTCATCGACCCGGAGAGTGCGCAATACCTCCAGGGCGCCGAAATCGACTATGTCGATGACATCATGAAGAGCGGGTTCAGCATCTTCAACCCGAATGCGACGAAGTCGTGTGCGTGCGGGTCGAGCTTCCAGACATCCGACGGCAGTGGCGCCCCGCGCGCCTGCTGCTAGGCCCGCGAACCACAGACCTCGAAAGGGACGGCAATCTGCCGTCCTTTTTTGGTGCATGTCTGGCCGACCGCGCTGGTGCCACGGCCCCCAGCGTTGGGGCCAACGCGCCATTGGTAGTCTTCGCGGATGCCTCGCCCGCTGCATGGGCTCGAACGACAGGCGAGCACCAAGTCAGTACCGCGCACGCCAGTAAGCGGGCGGCCCGGCTTTCGTCACCGTTCCGTGGACTGGACAACTTGCGGCCACGACTGATGCGCCCGATCGCTGCCTTGGCTGCGTCGCCCCTCAGCCGCCGGCTTCCTCCGGCTGCGACTCGCGGTCGCCGTACTGACTACTGGCTGCCGCTCACAGCAGGTTTCGCATGATGACCACTTCGCTCGTGAGGAACACCATCGCCTCACGCGATGCCTTGCGGAGGCGGGCGAACTCGGCGTCCTTGACCGCCATGTCGTCGAACTTTTCCAGTTCCGCAAGGCTGTCGAATTCGGCCACGATGGAGACGCCGCTGGTAGCGCCAGTGACGGATGACCAGACGCTGGTCGTGGCATCGATGCCGCGCTGCTTTTGGTACTCAAGGGCGTGAGAGATGGCCATCACGAATTCGCGATGATGCCCGGGCCGCACGTCACCCGAGAGGGTGCGCATGTAGTGTCGCGGTGCGGTGGCCTCTTCACTCGATATCAGGCCGTCTGAGTGGTAGGACAGCCGCTGTATGTCGACCTCGCTTGCGTCGACCATCTCTGTCCGCACAGCCCGGCGAACGCTCGCGAAGCTGGCGTCCGTGGCCGCCAGGTCGGTGAACTTCTCCAGCTCGTCGAGGGTGTTGAGTCGCTCGCGATGAGGAC
>DATNET010000100.1:0-6630 GCA_035606745.1 Tepidiformaceae bacterium | reverse complement strand
TCCAGCACGCTCAGCCGCGGCAACAGCCGCACATCCTGGAACGATCGCACCATGCCTTTGCGCGCGACCCGATGCGGTTCGAGGTTGGTGATGTCCACGCCATTGAGCAGCACAACGCCGGCATCCGGCCGGATGGCGCCCGTTATGAGGTTGAAGACCGTGGTTTTGCCCGCGCCGTTCGGCCCGACGAGGCCGGTGATCTTGCCGGTCGGCAGGCGGAAGTCCAATCCATCGACGGCGTGGATGCCACCGAACCGCTTTGCCAGGCCCTTCACTTCGACGACGGCCGGGAGCTCCGCGATGCCGTTCGTGCTGCCCGGCGCGCGCGTCGAGGGCGCCAGGGGCACCGCCGGTGGCCGGCTTGGCGCAGGCTCTTCCGGCGAAGGGGCTCGCCTCAGCAGCCGGCGCACGCTCTCCGAAGCGCCCTGGAACGACGCACCTTCCGGCAAAATACCTTCCGGCCGCAGCCGCATGACGACGATCAGCGCCGCCCCATAAATGATGAGGCGAATGAGCGATGCGTGGTCGGCGCTCGCATGCACCTGCTTCTCCAGGAACGGCCCGGAGACGACCACGAGGAACACGCCGATGAGTGAGCCGACGAGGTTCCCCATGCCACCAATGATGACCATCGCAATCATCGTCGTGACGGCGCTGAAGCTGAACTGGCTCGGCGAAGCGAGCTGGTTGTAATACACCAGCGCCACGCCCGCGAGCCCGGCAAGGGCCGAAGTGAGCGCGAAAATGCCGATCTTGTAGAGGAAGATGTCCTTCCCCAACGAGCGCGTCGCGATCTCGTCTTCGCGAATGCCCTTCAGCACACGGCCGAAAGGCGACTCCCCCAGCCGCCAGCATAAGACGAACACCACGGCGGCAATGGGGAGCACGAGCTTCAGCCAGTCGCTCGGCTGGATGAGGTTGGCGCCGAAGAAGTTCACGCCCGTGACGCCCACGAGCCCATAGCTGCCGCCAAAATACGGCAGCCCCACGATCAACGTCAGGAACACCGTGGAGAACGCCAGCGTCAGCAGGATGACGAAGACCTGCGTCAGACGCAGGGCAGGGAAACTGACCGCTGTGCCGAGGATGGTCGCGGCCGCAATGCCGACGATGGACGCTTCGATATACGGCGTGCCGTGCTTGACCGCGAGGTACCCGACGGCGTAGCCGCCGGCCGCGCCCAGGCCGGCGTGCGCCACGGAGATCTGGCCGGCATAGCCAAGAAGCAGGTTCAGCGAGAGCGCGAAAATGGCAAAGATGAGCATCTGGTTGAAGATGTCTATCTGGTATTCCATGTGCCCTCCCTCACTGTGCGCCGACCAGGGGCGCCCGCCGCGTCCGCGTGGCAAGTAGCGCTTTGAATGGGATGGGCTGCACGGCCACGTAAATGAAGAGGATGCCGAACACGACAAGCTGGGACCATTGGGAACTCAGCCAGAGCCCACTCAGGCTCTCGATGATGCCAATGGCAAGCCCCGCCACCGCCGTACGAATTGGGCTGCTTCCGACCCCCGCAAGGAACGCCACGACGAACGCGATGAAGACCGGCTGATTGCCCATGTCGGGCACCGCGGCGTACTTCATCGTGCCAAGAATGGCCGCGGCGCCTGCGACCGCTGAGCCAATCGCGAACACCACCAGGTAGACGTGGCCCGAATCGATCCCAACGACGCGGGCCATCTCGGGATTCACCCGCACGGCGTCGACCATGCGCCCGGGTCGCGTGTAGCGAATCGCGCCTGCGACGACCAGGATCACCGCCCACATCACGCAAACGGTCACCACATCGAGCGACGTGAACGTGGTATTGCCGATCGAGAGTCCCTTGACCGTGAAGCCGGGCTCCAGGAGCTGGCTGCGCGAGCCCAGCCACAGGCGAATGGTATTTTCGCCGACGATGACGATGCCCAGCGCCGAGATGAAAATCGAAAGGAGCGCCAGCGTCGGGGAGGCGCCTTCCAGAGGCCGGTAGATGAACCACTCGATGAGGACGCCAAGGGCAGCCCCCGCAAGCAGCCCGATGAGGATGGCCGGGATGAGGGGCACGCTGTGGTCGTGGGCTCCGATGGCGGCATAGGCCGTAACGGCGTACGTCGTGGCGTAGGCAAAATGGAAGCGTCCGGTCACGCCGATGATCAGGCCAAACCCCAGCCCGAGCGCCGCGTAGCTGCTTCCATTGATGATGCCGTTGGCCAGGAGTTGTGAAAACAGGTCCACGCGGAGAGCACCTCCCCCGGCCGATCGCCGGGCACGAGCCTTTGCCGCCCAGCACCACCATTGGGTGCTGGGCCGGCAAAGCAAGATGGCACTTTGCTACACGAGCTTGTAATCCGCGCCGCCGATATCGAAGGAGGCGACCATGGTGGTCTTCTGATCCTTGGTGGTGAAGATCCCCATCGGACGCTTCTTCACCGTGTGGGTCGATGGGTCGATGCCAGTCGAACCCGGCGTGCTCCCGCTTCCACCGTAGACGCTGGGGAAGTTCGGGTTGTCGAGGAGCGCCTTGTTCAGGTCGTCGCCCGATTTCACGTTGCCACCCTTTGCGATCACTCGCCGCACGAGCTCCCAGAGAGCAAACGTGTCTTCGTAGTAGTTCGCTTCGTAAAAGCCCGGGATCGCGCCGTTCGCAGACTTGTAGGCATCGGCAAAACTCTTGCCCCAATCGTTCGTGGGGTTATTGGCATCGAAGAAGTCAAAGCAGAACGTGTATTCGTCGTAGGCGGAGCCCGCGACCTTCGCCGCATCAGGCGTGAATTCAGATCCCATGATCTTCGACTTGATGCCGGAGGTCACAAACTGCTTCATGAAGTAGCCAGGGTCGAGGCCCCAGATGCCGAGCTGCAGCAAATCGGCGCCCTTCTGCTTCACACGCGCGAGCAGCGTCGAGTAATCCGTCGTGCCGATTGGCGCCGTCTCCATGCCGAGGTAGTTGAGGTTGTACTTTTCCAGCGACTTTTTCAGGTTGGCTTCGCTCGGTGCCAGCGTCGCCGCGCCGAGGTCCCAGATGATGTACTGGACCGACTTCACATCGGGCATCTTCGTGGAGACATACTCGTAGACGCCCGGGAACGTGTCGTCTGGCGTAATTGCACGCGTGCCGTAGAAGTACGGTTTGCCCTGGAACGCCGGGCTCGCGCCACCACCACCGTCCAGCGTGAGCATCTTGTACTGGGCTATGCCCGGCAGCATCGATCCAATGTCGGCGCCGTACGACGACAGGCACATCGGGATGTTTGCGATACCCAGTTCACGCGCCGCATTGACCCCGGCCTGGGCGTCGCCAGACTTGTGGTCCTTGTACGTCATGCTGATGTCCGGGCCGCCCAGCGCCTTGATCTGGGCGGTGGCGAGGTTGATGCCCTTGGACATCACGCCGCCATAGAACGAGCCCGACCCACTCAGCGCCAGCACCGAGCCAGCCTTGAGCGATAGCCCCGTGCCCAGCGACTTCGAATCAGTGGGAAGCTTGAGCATCGACTTCAGCGGCGACAGGTCGGTGTTGCCCGTGAGTCCGGTGCTGCCGCCAGTCGGCGTTTTGCTGCTGTTGTCATCGCCGCAGCCGACGAGCGGCAGGGCCGCGGCGCCCACTCCAAGGAGCGCCGCGCCGCCGAGAAAGCGCCGCCGGCTAACTCCTCCGGAGCTGAGCCGCCGAATCCAGTAGTTATCCTCGTGGTTCATAACCTGTGCCCCTCCTTGTTCAACAAGCTGCGCCGTAGTAGGACGCCAAGGACGTACGTTGGTGATATCCCCTGACCATGCTGGATTCGCAACGCGGGCACTACCGTGATGGGCGTCGCCGTGTTGGAACAGATACGTACTTCGTCCTATATCGAACGGTGCGAGTATTGGACTCTTCGATATCCGTTGTCAACCAGATGAATCGCGGGGCGATATGGGCACGCCGGAAGGCACACGGTAGCGACGGCAAGAAGCGATTTTGGGACGATGGGCGATGGTGTACCCGGCTAATCTCCGGCGTTGCCAAACTCCCGAAACTGCTCCACGAGCCCGGCCTCAGTCTCGATCCTCGGCACAGAACGCCGCTTTCCGGCCCGCGCTACTGCCGCTCGACCGCCGTTGACAGCGCTCGCCGGACGATTGCATCGTCGGTCGGGGCCACCGTTCGCGGGTCAAGAAGCACCCGGCCCTCAACAATGCGCCCGATGATCGGTGGCTCGAACCCCCTCAGGCAGCGGTTCAACTGCTCGGCCCCTTCGATCGGTGCGAGCGCCGCCGCCCAGCTATCAACGCCCTCGCCCGGCAGCGATCCTCCGCCCACAACCGAGCGCGCTGCCACGACGGCCCCGTTCACGCCATAGACCGCCGCCCAACGCCGCGCACGGCGCTTCAATTCTGCCAGCGGCGTGCTCAGCATCTTCCAGATTGGGATCTCTTCCGCAGCCCGGCCAGAAGCGTAGCTGAGAAGGGTCGCGTTGAGCGCCGCAAGCGTGAACTTGTCGACCCGGAGTGCGCGTGCCAGCGGATGCCGCCGCAGTTCGGCGATGAGCGTCGCGCGGCCGGCGATGATGCCGCACTGCGGCCCACCGAGGAGCTTGTCGCCGCTGAAGAGCACGAGATCGGCCCCCGCGGCCAGGCTTTCCTGTGCCATCGGTTCATGGGTCATGCCGTACGCCGCCGTATCGATGAGCGCGCCGCTGCCAAGGTCGTCGAGGAGAAGCAAGCCGCGCTCCTGCGCAAGTCCGGCAAGTTCGGCCAGCCCGGCCGAGGCGGTGAAGCCGCTCAGCCGGAAGTTCGAGGAGTGAACACGCAGGATGGCGCGCGTCCCTTCGCCGCTCGCAGCCGCGTAGTCGCGCAGGTACGTGCGGTTCGTCGTCCCCACTTCAACAATCCTTGCGCCGCTCTCGCGGACGACATCCGGGATGCGGAAGCCACCGCCAATTTCGACGGCCTGCCCGCGTGAGACGATCACCTCACCGGGGCTCGCCAGCACATGAAGGGCCATGTACAGGGCCGCGGCATTGTTGTTCACAACGATTGCGTCTTCCGCCCCTGTGACTTCGGCGATGAGCGCGCGCGCATGGTCGTGGCGGCTCCCCCGCTGCCCTTCGACGAGGTCAAATTCGAGGTTGCTGTAGCCCCGGCCGACCGCCGCCATCGCGGCTATGGCGCGCTCGCTCAGTGGCGCACGTCCAAGGTTGGTATGGAGTATGACGCCGGTCGCGTTGATGACTGGGACGAGCGACGGGCGCCCGGCCTGGTTCGCCAGCGTCAGTGCGCGCGCAGGGACCTCTGCGTTGTCCAGCGTCTGGCCCGCCAGCAGCGCGGCACGGGCTTCGGAGATCGCTTCCCGTGCCGCGGCTACCGCCGTCCGGTGCGCCACCCGAGGCTCGGCCTCGGTCACCGTGCTCGCGATCGCGTCAACGCTCGGTAGCGAGCGTAGCGTGACAGGTTCGGTGGACGGCTTGGACTCAGACATTGGCGAACGAGAAGTCTGCGCGGAACGCGCTCGCAACGCCACTCGCAGTGCACACTTCCCGGCGGGCCGTGCAGCGAGGCGTGCCGTGGGCTACGATTCCGCAGTGACCAACGCCCCCATACGCCTGACAGAACTGACGAGCTGCGGCGGCTGCGCATCCAAAGCCGGGCCCGGCTGGCTCGAAGCGGTCGTCGGGCCGCTCGCTGGCCTTTTCGACGCCGAGCGCTTCCCCAGCCTCATGCTCGGGCTTTCCGTGGCCGACGACGCAGCGGTCTATTCGCTCAGCCGCACATCCGCCCTCGTCGCGACCGTAGATTTCTTCGCACCCTTGGTGGATGACCCCGAAACGTTCGGGGCGATCGCCGCCGCCAACGCCATGTCTGATGTGTACGCCATGGGCGGAGAGGTCGCCTTCGCGCTCAACGTCGCAGCCTTCCCCCAGGACATGGACCCAGAAGTCGCGAGCCAGGTCCTGCGGGGCGGCGCCGGCAAAGTGGCCGAGGCCGGCGGCGTGATCGCGGGCGGCCACACAATCTGGGACGATGAACCCAAGTACGGCCTCTGCGTCCTGGGCTTCGTCCATCCCCGAAAACTCTTTGGCAAGGCGAACCTGAAACCAGGACAACAGCTGTACCTGACCAAGCCGCTCGGGACTGGCACGATCCTCTCTGGCGCGCGGGGCGATGCGGGGGACGTAGAGAGCTACAACGCTGCAATCGAATCCATGCTCCGATTGAACCGCCGGGCCGCCCAAATCGGCTCTGCAATGGGGGTACGAGCAGGGACGGACGTGACTGGCTTCGGCTTGCTGGGCCATCTCTGGGAGATGGCATCGCGCTCTGGAGCTGCGGTGGATGTCTGGGCCGAATCGGTGCCGTTGCTCCCCGGCGCTCGCCAGCTTTCCGAGGCGGGCGTACATACCGGAGGCGAAGGCCGCAACCGCGCCTGGGTCGGCGACAATGCCGTGATCGAACCCGCCGTGCCCGCCGAAGTGGCGGCTCTCCTCTTCGACCCTCAGACCTCCGGCGGCCTCCTGCTCGCCTGTTCCCGGCGTAAAGCAGGGCAACTGGAAGCGGCGTTCGCCGAAGCCGGCGAGCCTCTCTGGCCGATTGGGCAGGTCCGCGCTGGCCCGCCGGTGCTCCGCGTCCGGCCACAGCCGTGACGCCGCAGGTTCGTGGGAGCGGAAGGGGCCC